>CAYITI010000064.1:0-3930 GCA_964366235.1 Candidatus Woesearchaeota archaeon | reverse complement strand
AACGCCATTGCAAAAAAAACTTGCAGCATTGGGAAAAACATTAGGTTTTGGAGTAATATTAATTGCTGTAATTATTCTGATTTCTGGAATACTCAAAGGTGAGAAAGTAAGTGATATGCTGTTAATTGCGATAAGTTTAGCGGTAGCTGCTGTACCAGAAGGGTTGCCAGCAGTTGTTACAATTTCATTGGCTTTAGGTGTACAGAGGATGGTTAAAAAGAATACTCTTGTAAGAAAATTATCTTCTGTAGAAACTTTGGGAAGTACGACGACAATATGCAGCGATAAAACAGGAACCCTTACCCAAAATAAGATGACTGTAACAACTATGTTTATCAATAACAAAGTTCTTGAAATAAATGAAGATATTAAAAATAAGGATTTATTATTAAAAATAATCTATAATTGCAATAACGCTAAATTACCAAATATTGGTGATCCTACAGAATTAGCTTTACTTAGAATTAGTCCAAATGTAAAAATTTATCCTAGAATAGATGAAATTCCTTTTAGTTCTGAAAGAAAATACATGATCACTTATCATAAATCTGATGGTAAAATAATTACCTTTGCTAAATTTGCCCCTGAAAAATTAATTGAATTATGTTCTTATATTAATATTAATGGTAAAATTACAAGATTTACGAAAGAGAAAAAAGCTCAAGTATTAAAGATTAATGAAAATTTAGCAAAAAATGCTTTGCGTTTACTTGGTTGTGCTTATGCGGAAGGCAAAAGAGTAAATGATTTGATATTTTTAGGATTAGTTGGAATGATTGATCCACCAAGGAAAGAAGTTAAGGAATCGCTTGAACTTTGCAGCAAGGCTGGAATAAAGGTTGTAATGATTACAGGAGACCATAAAATTACTGCACAATCTATCGCCAGACAAATTGGATTAGATGACAGGGCATTAACCGGACAAGAATTAGAAGAAATTTCAGATGAAAAATTAGAAGAAATAATTAATGATATAAGTATATATGCGAGGGTAAATCCAGAGCATAAGGTTAGAATATTAAATGCATTAAAGAAAAAAGGAAATATTGTTGCAATGACTGGTGATGGAATAAATGATGCACCTGCCATAAAAAAAGCTGACATTGGTATAGCAGTTGGAGCCGGAACAGATGTTGCAAAAGAAGCTTCTGATATGATATTATTGGATAATAATTTTCATTCAATTGTAAAAGCAGTAGAAGAAGGCAGAGGGATATATGACAATATAAAAAGATTTGTTAATTATCTATTATCAAGCAATTTCGGTGAAGTATTAATAATTTTTATAGCAATATTAATTGGATTTAGAGATGAATTCGGAAATATTGCTTTGCCTTTAGGAGCATTAGAATTGCTTTGGATTAATTTAGTAACAGACGGATTGCCAGCTTTAGCTTTAGGTGTTGATACAATAACAAAAGACATTATGGATAAAAAACCAAGAAAAATAAAAGAAAAAATAATTTCAAAGACGATGATGTTAAATATTTTAGCAACATCTTTAGTAATGGCATTAATTGTCCTATTTTTATTTTCAAAATATTTAGGTGAAAGCTTGTTAAAAGCACAGACAATTGCATTTACATCCATTGTTATATTAGAAATGGTTAGGGTTTTAATGATACGTTCTCAATACAACTTAAAATTATTTTCAAACAAATGGCTGATTTTAGCAGTATTAAGTTCAATATCATTACAAATTTTAGTAGTCTATACGCCATTAAGCAAGATATTTAAAACAGTTCAATTAAATATTTTAGAATGGAGTTATATATTATTTGCTGCAGTATTAATGTTTATGTTTGGTACTTTAGCTAATAAATTAATAAAAAGATTTACTAAAGAATTAGATTAAGATTATTATAAAATTATGCTTAACTATAATTAAGATATATTTATAAAATATAAAACTTTTAAAATATTATGAATGAAAAAAGAGGTCTAATAATCATATTGATTAGTTCTATAATTGCTATTATAACTTCAGCATATTTGCTATATTCACATTATTCTGATACAAGTAGTTTTTGTGATATAAGCAAAGAAATATCTTGTGACATTGTAAATAGAAGTATTTATTCAGAAATATTTGGAATTCCTATTTCTCTACTTTCATTGATAACATTTCTTTTTATTACAACAATTGCAGCATTTGCTTTAAAAAATAAAAAGTTATTCAATTTGAATAATAAAAATATTTTTGATATTATATTTTGGTTGATGATAATAATTTTAATATCTGCTTTATATCTTGTTTATATTGAGTTATTTGTTTTATATTCAATATGTCCTTTATGTGTTTTACTTGACATAATTATTATAATTATATTATTAATAATCTTTAAATTAAGGAGGAGCAAAAAATGAATAAAATATTAATTAGTTGCATTAGGAATATTGCTAATTTTAATTGCCTATAACATAATAATATTCAGTCTGCAATAAATTTAAATAATAGTTAAATCATTTAATTTTAAATAAAGAGGTGATTTTATGAAAAAAAATCCTAAATCTAAAAAAAAGAAAGTAATGAAATCAAAAAATGCTAAAATTTGTAAAGTCTGCTAATAATGAAAGAAGCATCTAAAAAAATAATTTATTGGGGCATTGTTGTAATTGTTTCTATAATTACAATCTACCTTGTTGTTAATACAATATCTATTAATTTAACTTCTTATTCTCGAGGATTAGTGCATTGGCATGCTGATATTGAAATTGAAATTTGTGGCGAAGAAGTCAAATTAAAAGAAGCTGAAAGTATCTTTTCTAATATGGTGGGGAATCAAAAAGTCCACCATCATGAAGATCTAAGGATTCATGTTGAAGGCGTTGTGAATACAAGAGAGGAAGCAACTTTAGGATATTTTTTTGATGCAATTGAAGAAGATTTTACTAGTAAATCAATTTTGGGTTATAAAAATGATGATATTTGTCCTAATACAGGAAAACCAGGAAAATTAATAATGTTTGTTAATGATATTGATAATTATGAATTTAGGGATTATGAGATCTCACATTATACAGATGTCCCTCCAGGAGATAAAATAAAAATAATATTCAAGTAAAATGGCATTAGAATTACCGGGCATTGGAACTATAATCTTAACTGCTTTAGTTGATAGTATAAATCCTTGTGCAATTGGTGTATTGATTTTATTAATCTCAACTTTATTGGCCTTAGGTAATGGAAAAAACAAAGGTAAAATTTTAGGCGTGGGATTAATTTATATCTCTGCTGTTTATATTACCTATTTCTTGGCAGGTTTAGGATTAACTGCTTTTTTCCATAATATCCCGATAACTGTTGCAGAATATATTTCAATTATTGTGGGAAGTATTATTGTAGTTGCAGGTTTGATTGAAATAAAAGATTTCTTTTGGTATGGTCAAGGAATCAGCTTAAGTATTCCGCCAGATAAAGTAAAGAAAATAGAAGAATTAGCTAAAAAAATTACTTTCCCAGGTATAATATTTTTAGGGGTATTTGTTGCTGCTGTTGAATTGCCTTGTACAGGCGGTCCTTATCTAGCTATAACTTTAATATTATCTCAATCATTTAATATACAGTCTGTTTATTTATTATTAATTTATAACTTAATATTTGTCTTGCCTTTAATAATAATATTATTCTTAGTCTATTTTGGAATAAAGATTCAAGTTATTAAAAAATGGAAAATGAAAAATAGAGCTTGGATGAGATTAGCCATTGGAATTATCTTAATATTATTAGGATGGTTGCTAATATTAATTGCAAATGGAACAATAAATTTTGGTTAAAATGATAAAAAGCATAATAAAAAGACATGGGCATCTGGAAAAATTTGATGAAAGAAAAGTGTATGCGTCTTGTTATTCAGCTTGTTTAAATTGCCATATGGAGAAAATAGAAGCCGAGAAAATATGTAAAAAAGTAACAAGCAACGTAAAAAC
>CAYITI010000063.1:3303-4086 GCA_964366235.1 Candidatus Woesearchaeota archaeon | reverse complement strand
TGATTGCATTGGTTGCAAGCTTGATTTTTGGGAACATGTTAAAAATCTGAAATGGAAATATTTATATAATACAAGTAATTACTGTAATTACAGGTGATTACATTTGATTAGATATATTAAGCATGCCAGAGAACAAATGGTAGAAAGAGGTATATCTGTAAATGAGGTTGAAGAAGCAATTAAAAAAGGAGCAAAAGAATTACAATATCCAAATAAAATATTATTCCATTTTAGATATTTTAGTGTGGTAGCTAAGAAAATAAATCAAGATTATTTTATAATAACAGTTAAACCAAGGTGGTAAAAATGAAATGTCCAATGTGTGAAGAAGGAGAATTAAAAAAAAATAAAATAAAGGAATATATGTTTGGAATTTATTTAGGAAAATTTCAATCAGATGTTTGTAGTAAATGTGGAGAATCGTTTACAGATTCAATTACAACTAGAAAAATAGAAGAGATGGCAAAGAAAAAAGGCATTTGGGGATTAAGTGCATTAACAAAAATAACAAAAACTGGAAATTCTTTAGCAGTTAGAATTCCAAAAAAAGTTGCAGAATATTTAAAATTAAGGAATGGCGAAGAAGCTTACATTCATCCTGAAAAAGATAAGTTAATAATTGAAACTAAAATTTAAGGAATTCTTTCCCTTCTTTTAGTATTTACAATAATTTTTTCTTTTTTAAATTCTTTCTTTTCTTCTTCTAATTTTAAAATTGAAGATAATTCATTTAATTGTTCCTGATTTATTTTTTTAGACTGCCAAATTAAATTTATATTATCA
>CAYITI010000063.1:0-3293 GCA_964366235.1 Candidatus Woesearchaeota archaeon | reverse complement strand
GATAACATGAACAACCACATGCTCAATTTTTTGTCCGGCATTCTCTCCATTAGCTACAAAAATATTAGTATCTGCATTTAGCTTTTCTTTCATCTTTTTAGAAATTAAATTAGCAATTTCAAAAATTTTTAAATCAATTTTATAGCTATTTTTAACATGCAGTTTAGGAATTATCAAAACATGCCCAGGATTGGCAGGATTAATATCCAGGATAGATAAAAATTTATCATCTTCGTAAATTTTATAGCTCTGAATTGTTCCAAGAACAATTCCGCAGAATAAACAATGCTGTGTTTGGGACTGCTTAATAAACTCTACTTGTTCATGGTTTAATGTGCTTAAAAATTCCTTTAATTTTGCAGCTTGTTTTTCACGAGGCAGTTTAATGATTTTATTTAATTCTTCTATTTGTTCAGAATTTAATGGATTATCCAATTGCTCTCCTTACATCAATAACTTCAACAGACTTAACTCCTTTTAAAATAGAAATATTATTTTCTAATTCTTCTGTGCTTCCCTTGCTTTCGTCCATTACAAAAATTATTTTTAAAGCTTTTAATCCAAAGGCTACAGGTTCAATTTCTATTTTAGTTTCTGTTTCTCCAGCAAAATCTTTTATCTCTTTTATCGCATAATCTTTAAGTTCACTTAAATCAATGTCTAAAGATTCTGGCATTATCTTTAAGGTTATTATAACTTTAGCCATATTAATTTGGTCCTGAAAAATCACAGCCAGCACATATATATCTAGAAGCTAATTCGCGACAATGTCTGCATCTGACAATCTCATATTTAAGACAATTAGGGCATTTAAATTGAACACTACCAGGATCGCTGATTTCTTTTTTACATGAAGTGCAGATCAATTTTTTGTCCATATAGATTCACTTTAGATAAATATTTATAAAGGTTTTGTATTAAAATAGTATGATTTCGTTTATTATTCCAGCTTATCAAGAGGAAAAATACATTGAAAGAACATTAAGGAGCATTCCAGATAATTTTGAAAAAATTGTTGTTTGCAATGGTTGTAGTGATCAAACTTATAATATTGCAAAAAAATATGCTGAGGTTATCAACATAAGCGAAAAAAATGTTTCTAAAGCAAGAAATTTAGGAGCCAAAATTGCTAAAAATAATCTTCTTGTTTTTTTAGATGCAGATACAAGATTAAGCAGAGATGCTTTTAATGATTTAATAAAATTAAAAGATAAAAATGTTGTTGGAACATTTAAAGCAAAATTTAATAAAAATAAATTTTCTTTGAAATTGCATTCCATAATAAAAAATATTCTTCTATTATTTGGTTTTCATAATGCTTCTGGTGTAATTTTTTGCCGCGAAGAAGTTTTTAATAAGATTCATGGTTTTAATGAAAAGATAATTAAAGGGGAGAACTGGGATTTTGTTAAAAGAGCCAGAAAACACGCTAAATTTTATTTCTCTAAAAATTATTGCATTACCTCTTCTAGAAGATTTGAAAAGATTGGCTATATCAAGATAATATTATATTGGTTAAAAGAAATTTTAATTAGAAAACAAGATTACCCGAGTGTGAGATAGCAAATATTTATAATATTAAAATTTACTTAAAATTTAAGCCCTTGTAGTATAGCCTGGATAGTATGCAGCCCCGCGAATAATGAAGCAGAAAGGCTGTGACCCCGGTTCAAATCCGGGCAGGGGCGCTTATTAAAACTAATCGCTTTAAATGCCCTAGAATACTTGGAGAGGTTGGATTTTAGTGCAACGATGCCGAAGGCAAAAAATCAAAGTAAGCAGGCAATGAAGTTTAATAAATTTAATTATATCATTAACAAAACTGGTATTATCGATCTACTTCCTTTTTCTTTTATTATTTCCCTTATCTTATCAAGCCTTTTAATATTTAGATAATATTTCCAACCATGTTCTTTTTTCTTTTTACCGCAAATGTTTTGTTTGACTAAAGCATCTAAAACAGTTTCTACTTTATTAAGATAATCTGGTGGAATACCACGCTTTAGATTTTCAATATATATTGAGCCTTTTCCAAAGCACGTTTCATCATAAAGCTTTCTTATTAATGTTCTACTTATAATTATATATTCACTCTTTTTTACTTTAACCATGAGATTATTAAACTAGTTTATTATATAAACGTTTAGTCATTTTTTTGGCCATTAAAGGACAAAAAAGAAACATTTATATAATTAAATTTATTTTTAAATATACAATGGTATCTGCATTTTTAAGATTAGAGGGTAACACGGTAAGAAATAGGATATGGAACTTTCTAATAATATATTCAGAATTTGACTATTCAATGAAAGACATAGCTAGATTTTCGGATATAAGTTATACAGCTTTAAAAGAAATCTGGAAAGAATTAATTGATAGGAAAATTGTTGTGCATACAAGGAATGTAGGAAAGGCTAGAATGTATAAATTAAATAGAGAAAATTCACAAGTAGAAAAATTCATCGACTATTATTGGTCTGTTGTTAATTCAGAAATTGATAAGGAATTGGTTAAAGACGAAAAAATTTTAGTTCAGCAAGTAAATATACAAAATTCTCGGGCAATGTAATTGTGAGTTAATATATTGCTTTAACAACCGTCGAGCCCAAAACAATTGAACATAATCGTAATCCTCTTGCCTATAATTTGAATTATAAACCATCTTGTTAAAAGAGAGCGCTAAATATCCTCAATACCTTTCTCACTTATTTTAAATGCAACTTCTAACTCCCCGATTTGAGGCGCATCTACCATTTTTGCAACCCTTGTATCTTTTTTTCCTCTTCTTAAGTACACCCTATACGTCGAATTATGTGCCAATACATGCCCTCCAATAGGGGTAGTTGGATCTCCGAAAAATATTGCCGGATTTGCCATAACTTGATTGGTTATATAAACTGCAATGCTATAATTATTTGCTAATTTAAGCAATGTATGCATATGTTTATTTAATTTTTGTTGCCTATCACTCAACTGCCCTCTTCCAGAAAAATCACTTCTAAACAAACCCATTAAAGAATCCACAATAACTAATTTTACAGGAAGGTTATCATTTTTAATTAAATCTTCTATTTTTTCTGCAATTAACATTTGATGATCTGAATTAAAACATCTTACGACTCTAATTCCTTTTAATATTTCTTCTGCATTTAAACCATTATTTTCTGCAATTTGTTTAACGCGATCTGCTCTAAATGTCGATTCTGTGTCAAGCCAAACAGCAATTCCTTCTGCTCCACCTTTATCCTTTGGTAATTGAACGTTTACTGCAAGTTGATGTGCTAAACTAGATT
>CAYITI010000062.1:0-4116 GCA_964366235.1 Candidatus Woesearchaeota archaeon | reverse complement strand
CAACAGTTAAAGCAGGAATTGCAAATCTAAAAACCTGCCAAAATGGAAAATTCCATGGCATTATACAAGCTATTACTCCTAAAGGCTGGAATTTAATATAGCTTTTTTTATATTCTGTCTTAATTATTTCATCTTGTAAAAATTTTTCTCCATTATCAGCATAATATTCACATAACCAAGAGCATTTTTCAACTTCTGCAAGACTTTCTCTAATCGGCTTGCCCATTTCAATTGTAATTAATTTAGAATATTCTTTTTTATTTTTTAATAATAATTTAGAGATTTTTTTTAAATAAATACAGCGTTCTTTTACAGTTAAAATTGAGAAATAAGAGAAAGCTTTTTTTGCATTATTAACATATTTAGGAATATCAGCAATCTTAGCTGAATTGTATTCTTTAATTTTTTCTTCTGTTGCTGGATTTATTGTTACTAATTTCATGGTTTTCCATAAACAGTATAATGCCAAGGTTTTCTTACTTTTCCTGATAAATCAACATAAACATGTTTAATATTACTATATTCTTCTAAAGCATAAACACTTAAATCACGTCCATGACCTGTTTGTTTTACCCCACCATGTGGCATTTCACTTACTAAAGGCAGATGATCATTAATCCATACTTCGCCAAATTTTAATTTATTTGTGACATTAAATGCTTTTTTAATGTCTTTTGTCCAAACACTACTTGCTAATCCATAATCAACATCATTTGCTTTTTTTATTACTTCACCCAGGGTATTAAACTTAAGAATATTTATTACTGGACCAAATATCTCTCGTTGGCATAAATTAGATTTCTGATCAACATTTATCATAATATGGATTGGCATAAAATAACCTTTTCCTTCAGGTTTACTTCCTTTATAATAAATTTTAGCACCTTCTTTTACTCCATTTTTAATAAAATTAGTTACTCTTTCTAGATGTGCTTTAGAATTTAATGGGCCTAAATCAGTTTTTTTATCTAGTGGATTACCTAATCTAACCTTACTTGCTTTATGCTTTAATTTCTCAATAAATTTATGATAAATTTTAGAATGAACATAAATTCTTGTTGCAGCAGTACAATCTTGTCCTGAGTTTACTATACTTGCTACTATTGCTCCTTCAGTAGCAGCTTCTAAATCAACATCCTCAAATACAATAAATGGGGCCTTTCCACCTAATTCTAAATGAACTTTTTTTAGATTATTTATTGCAAGTCTTTGAATTTCTTTACCTGTTTCTGTATTCCCTGTTAATGAAATCATATCAACTTTATTATGTTCTGCTAAATAAGATCCAACTACCTGACCACTTCCAGTAATAACATTTAATACACCATTAGGAATTCCTGCTTTTTTTGCTAAAACTGCAAGTTCTAAAGTTGTTAAAGGTGTTGTAGAAGCTGGTTTAATAATAACAGTATTGCCCATTGCTAATGCTGGTCCAATTTTCCAGATGGCTATCATAAAGGGATAATTCCATGGGGTTATAGCTGCAACAACACCTATTGGTTCACGTTTAATCATACTTGTTCCTAGAGGTTTATGGTGGTTTTTCTCATGATAATCAACATAGTCTTGTGGGGTAACATCTTTCATTGATCTTGAAGCACCAGCAAAAAATCTTAGATTATCAATTGCAAAAGGAATATCAGAATCACGAGCCATCTTAATGGTTTTACCTTGGTTTATTGATTCTAGCTTAGCTAATTTTAATAAATTTTTTTCTATTAAATCAGCTAATTTTAATAAATATGAAGAATGTTCACCAACACTCATATCACTCCAAACACCAGAATCAAATGCTTTTCTTGCTGCATTTACAGCTAAATCTACATCTTTTATATTAGAATCAGGAACTTTTGCAATAACTTTTTCTGTATAAGGGTTTAAAACATTTAAATATTTTTTAGATAATGGTTTAATAAATTTTCCATTTATAAAATTACCATAAACTTTCACAATATCACCTCTTTAATATATTAAAATAAAGATGTATATAAAATTATTGCTTATATCTTAAAAGAAAAGTTTAAATAAACGTTTATTAATAGATTATACTTATAAGGTGGATTTAAATGGGTGATAAACTATTGATGTTCTTTGGAACAGAGTGTAAACATTGTCATGATATGATACCATTAGTTGATAAAATAGAAAAAGAAACAAAATTAAAAATCATAAAATTAGAAGTTTGGCATAATGCTAAAAATGCTGCATTATTTCAAAAATTAGATAATGGAAAATGTGGTGGCGTTCCATTCTTCTTTAATGAAAAAACAAAAAAATGGATCTGTGGTGCAGTTCCTTATCTAGAATTAAAGAAATGGGCTACTGAAAAATAAAATTTAAAAAAGAGGTAATATGCCAATAACAAATTTAGCTAATTTTAAAGTAGAAAAAATAGAGATTCTAGATATTAACGGTGATATTGATAAAAAATTGATGCCAAAATTAAATTCTAAACAAATAAAATATATGTATGAATATATGTTATTAACAAGAATTTTTGATGAAAAAGCTTTATCATTGCAAAGACAAGGAAGACTAGGAACTTATGCTCCAAATAAAGGTCAAGAAGCTTCTCAAATAGGAAGTGCTTATGCATTAAATAAAGAAGATTTTTGTTTTCCTGCTTTTAGAGAAAATGGTGTTTTCATGTTAAGAGGAATGCCTTTAGATTTATTATTTCTATTCTGGATGGGCGATGAACGTGGAATGCAAATTCCTAAAAATGTTAATATGTTTCCAGTTGCAATTCCTGTAAGCACCCAAATATTACATGCTGTTGGTTATGCTTGGGCTTGTAAAATTAAAAAACAAAAAAAGGTAACTTTAGCTTATTTTGGTGATGGAGCAACATCTAAAGGAGATTTCCATGAGGGTTTAAACTTTGCTGGAGTTTTTAAATTACCAATAATCTTTATTTGTCAAAATAATCAATATGCTATATCTATTCCAGTTAAACAACAAACTGCTTCTCAAACATTAGCACAAAAAGCAATTGCTTATGGATTTAATGGAATTCAAGTTGATGGTAATGATGTTTTTGCTGTTTATAAAATTGTAAAAGAAGCTGTCGATAACGCTAGAAAAGGAATTCCTACTTTGATTGAATGCTTTACTTACAGGTTAGGAGATCATACAACTTCAGATGATGCAAAAAAATATAGAAATGAAAAAGAAATCCAAGAATGGATTAAAAAAGATCCAATTTTGAGATTGAGAAATTATATAATAAAAAATAAAATAGCTAGTAAAAATTATTTTGGAAAAGTTGAAAATGAGTTAAGGAAAAAAGTTGATTTAGCTGTTAAAAAAGCTGAAAGTTATCCTAAACAAAAAATTGATGAAATTTTTAATTATATGTATGACAAAAAAGATTCTAGGTTAAATGAACAACTAGAATATTTAAGAAAATTTTACTAAAATGATTAACAAAAAGACAAAAGGTGAGCTAATCGAATTTTATACTAAAGATAGATGTCCTCTCAACGGGTTTTTAATTTCCAAGAATAATAAAGATGTTATGATTATTGTTCATGGAATGAATAGCAATTTTTATGGAAATATTTCTTTAAGAATGTCAGACATATTTTTAAAAAATGGTTTTGATATATTTCCCATAAATACAAGGGGGCATGATAGAATTTCTGCATATAGGATAAGAAAAGGAAATAAGTTAAAAAGAGTTATTGCTGGAACATCTTTTGAAAAATTTGAAGATTGTAAATATGACATAAAAGCTGCTGTAGATCTTTTATATTCTATAGGTTATAAAAATATTATATTAGCAGGGCATAGTACTGGGTGCCAAAAATCAGTTTATTACTTAATGAATTACAATAAGGTAAAGGCAGTGGTATTTCTTGGACCTGGTGACGATTATAATATATTTAAAAAAGAATTTAAAGATAATTTTAATGTTCTAAAGAAAAAATTAAAGAAAATAAAAGATAAAAATAAGATATTTTTTGATATGTATAATAAACACAATTATTCTTGGAGCGCTCAGAGAGTTGATAGTATTATTAATAGAGTTGAAGGAAGAATATTTAATTATAAATTAAATAATTTAAAAGAGTTTGGAAAAATAAAAATTCCAATATTAACGGTTATTGGAGAAAA
>CAYITI010000061.1:0-4150 GCA_964366235.1 Candidatus Woesearchaeota archaeon | reverse complement strand
TAAATTAAAAAATTTTTCTTTATTTTTTTTAAAATCATCTAAAGTAATTATTGCTGGTACTTTGTTTGCTAATATATCACTAATACATAATCCTATTTGAGTATCTATATAGAATTTAATTGGATTATTGGATTTATCATATTCTTTTAGTTTAATACATTGATAAATCGTTTGTTCTAATAATGATTCATTTTCTGATTTTCGAATATTTTCAGATGAATAAATTAGGCTATTTTCATCTCTAATTGGGGTTTGTGAATGTATTATGGGTAATTTATATTTTTTTTGATTGATAATTTGGAGATTTCTTTTTTCTTCAGTTAATACTTTCGGAAAATAATATAAGAATACTCCAACATTTATTTCAGTCCCATATTTTAAACCAAATTCCTCAATTCTTCTTTTCGCTATAAGAAAAGCCATTATTTCTTTTTCATCATGTAACATTACAGGTAAACCAATATTTAATGATTTTTTTCTCATTAAAATACCCAATAATTTTACTTTTTAAATATTATTATCCTATTATTAATTTTTAGAATGTATTATTTTTGAAGAAAATCTAGTTTTTTTAATTATTTCTAAAATAATTTTAATATCATTATCATCTAAGCATTTTGTTAAAAAGATTAATGCTAAATATGATAAGAAATAGAAAGCCCCAATTATTATTAAACTAAACATATTAATATTTATACTACTTTTTATTAAAAGTACCATAATAAGCGGGATAATTGAAACCAATAATATTCTCAACATTTTCCTTCTTAATGGGATAATTGAAACATAATATTTTGTTTCAAAGAATAACATAATAAACATAATCACTGAAACTATTGAAGTAGCAATTGCAGCACCCTCAATTCCAAATTTTTGGACTAAAAATATGTTTAATATTAAATTTATTGTAGAGGCAATTACTAAATTAATCAATAATATTTTAGATTTACCTACCATTGACATTAAATTTGTTAATACTGGAATCAAAAATGATACAAAAATGCCAATTGAAAGAATTCTAAGCGCATTAGATGCACCTAAATAATCTTGTCCAAATAAGGTATTAATAATCGCTCCTGGAAATAAGAAAATAATTATAAACAAGGGAAGATCTAAAATAAATATCCATTTTGAAATCTGTTTGCTAATTTCCTTTATTAGTTCAAAATTCTTTTTAGAATATTCCCTATTTATTAAAGGAAACATCAACTGCATAAATAACTCTTGAGCAAATCCAAAAAGGGCTACTATTGGAATAGCAGCATTGTATATTCCAACAGAAGTTGCTCCAAGATAGAATCCAATAACTAGTGAATCAATCCAATATAATAAACTGATAAAAATTCCAGAAAACATTATTGGCCAGGAATATGAAAATACCCCTTTTTTTATTAATAACTTGTCTTTTTTATTTAGATTAGAAAAACCAAAAATTTCTGGAATTTTATATTTAGACACAAAATAAGCTATAATGCATATTATAAAAACCCCTAAAAAATATGAAAAAATTATTGAATTACTTTTTAATCCAATAATAACTAATATTATTAGCAAAGTTAATTTAATTATGTTTTGTAATATGTTTACTAGAAATGAATAAATAGAAATTTTTTCAAATGCTCTTATTACAGATAGATAAACATTAGAGATAACAGCAATTGGAAGAAGAATACTAAAAAATTTCAAGAAAATGGTGAGTTCAGAATTCTTAAATATTGATAATGCAATACTATCAGATAAGATAAATAATATAAAAGAGCAAATTATGCTTGATATTAATGTTAATGTAATTACAAATTTTATTAAATATCTTATTTTATTAAATTCTTTTTTACCCCTATAGAACGGAATAAATCTTACTAATCCATCGGTAAGACCTAATGAAGAAAATGCAATTGCCCAACCAAGTATGATTAACGCTAAGGAAAATATCCCATATATCTCAGGTCCAAAATATCTTGCTATTATAATTCTATAAACATACGAAAGAATTTTTGATAAAAAAATTCCTATAAATACTATAAATGAAGTTCTCACAATTAGTTTTAGTGAATTATCAAGTTCTTTGTTATTTTTATCCATGGATAATTGTATATTAAACTATTTAAAAGCTATTTCAATCCTTTAAAAATAAATATAATATAATAAAAATTGAAATAATTGATAAAATTATCGATAATAAGATTATATAATAAGATAAAGAGTTTAGTAATCTATCTGGAAGATTTTTTATCTCGTAATTGAATAAATATCCCGACATGTCTTCATACATATATGGGACAAAATAAAATGAATTAAATCTATAAGTTTGACTTAATAATTCCGGACTAAAGTCAATAGTTGATTTATATATTTTATATACTTCTATTGGCTGTTTATTTCCATAAAATTCATTTCCAGAATATTCATACGAATTAATGTATTCAATAGGTTGTACTTGAGTTGATAATTGCCTAAAATAATCTTCCATACTCTTATTTAGCTCTGGCTGATCTTTAATAGTTCCCCATCCACAATCATCAATTGCACATTCAACATAGTAAATGTCTATTGGTGTTTTGTATTTATCTCCAATTTGAAAATTTAAAGTGTATAAATTTGAAAAGTCATAAAAACTTACAAAATTATAAGGTGTAGCTAACCAAAATGTTCTTGATGTATAAATTCTATTGTCAAATACAATTAAATTATTTGAATTTATATTAGTATTAATAAATGATTTTAACTGAGAAGTCGGGCTTTTATCAAAGTAATTAAAAGGGGTAGAATATGAAGAACCAAGATTAATAATCATCAATATTACTAAAACCGCAATTATTATATAATTAAACTTTCTTTTATTAAATGATTTTAATAGATTATATAGTCCATATCCTGCTGAGATAGATAGTAAGAAAAACATGAAAACAAAATGTTTAGAAAGGGGAGCTCCCGCTGATTGAAAAATAAAAGGGATTATAAGAATAATTAATAAGAATGAAAGTATATAATATTGTTTTCTAAATATTAAATATCCTAAACCTAATAATCCAAAAATTAATATTATCAAATCTGCATGGAATGGAAGTGCATAATTTCCATAATTTCCAGGATTTAATAAATTATTTGCAAAGCTATTGCCCTGTCCTGCTAAACCACCATAAATCTCTTGAGTTTTATTAGTTTGTATTACTCTAGAAAAATAAACATCTGTTATTCCTTTATCTTTATACAATAAATAGTTTAAAGTTATGAAAGGAAGTGAAAACAAAAATACTATAATCAATAAGATAATTAATGAATAAATATTTTTCTTAGTAAAAATAGTTTCTTTTTTCAATTTAAAAAATACTAAAGAGTAGACTAAAAATCCTAATAAAAAGAAAGGGGCATTATATTTTGTAAGAACTCCTAATCCAAAGAATATTCCAGATAATATTATTGAAGTATAGGTTTTTTCTTCTAAATAAATTAATCCAAAATAAACTCCTACAAAACTAAAAAATATGACAATTAAAGAAGCTTCTCCAAAGGTATTTCTTATTAAGAATGAAGAAAACGTCACAAAAAAAGCAGATAAAAGTCCAATGTTCTTATTTTTAAATAACTTAATTGACATTAAATATACTAATGGTATTAACAAAGTACCAAAAATTAAAGGCCAGAATCTTGATGCTAATGTAGTATAACCAAATATCTTAAATGCTAAATCAGTTAGATAATAAAATAATGGCGGATTAGAATGTGTTGAAAGAATTTTAGCACCTAAAATTCCTGCACTTTGAGAAACATGAACCATGTCATCTGCTAAAACATCTAAATTAAGCGCAGCAAATAATCTTAAAATAAAGCCGATTATTGTTAGAGAAAATACATACCTTTCAATTCTCTTTTCTTTTGAGTAAATTAACCTTATCAGATTTGATACTATCGCATCAATTTTACTTCTTTTTTTATTTTTTTCTTCCATTTATTTACTATATAAATATGATTTATAAGCTTAATTAAAGTGTAATAACGTTAAGTTAAAGTGATATGATAGAAAAGATAATATCTATAATTAAAGATACAATAAAATTATATTATAAATAATTAATTAAACAATTGGACTGAACCCTTGGACTGAACCCTTGTAAGGCGACACTAAGTTAAGCTAACAAATCTTTTTATA
>CAYITI010000060.1:0-4164 GCA_964366235.1 Candidatus Woesearchaeota archaeon | reverse complement strand
TAAGAAAAATAAAAATGGACAAGAAATTTAATTTTAATTTGCTTAATAATAAATATGAAGTTGAACTAATTAAATTATTAAGTAATTTTCCTAGTATAATTAATAAAGCTTCTAGGGATTTAAAGCCAAATTACATTGCAAATTATTCTTATGAACTAGCTCAGAAGTTTAATGAGTTTTATCATAACTGTCCTGTGCTAAAAGAAGCCAAGGAATTAAGAAATACAAGATTAGCCTTAGTTTTAGCTTTTACTTACGTTATTAAAAGTAGTTTAAATTTATTAGGAATAGAAGCTCCTGAGAAGATGTAGAAAGGTTTAAATTTTTAGTTTATTTATTAAATTATAACTATTGCTATGAGAAGCATGGGCTTTCCATCCTTCTATTCTGGCTTTTAGTTTTTCATTATTTTCTTTATACATTTTACCCCATATTGTTAAATTTCTCTTTATTTGTTTAATATTGCTTTTCTTTAATAATCTATAGTAATAAAAGTTTCTAAAACCTAAAAATTTTATACTTTTATGTAATGGAACAATTTTAGATTTATCTTCATGTAATCCTAACTTTAATTCATTTTTAAGAAAATTATTAATTTCTTTTTTATAAAATTCTAAAGTTTTTTTGCTGTTATGTAAAATTATGAAATCATCTACATATCTTATGTAATGTTTTATTTTTAATTTATGTTTAACAAAATAATCTAGCGCGTTTAAATAAACATTAGCAAAGAATTGAGAAGTATGATTACCAAGAGGCATAGATTTATTTTTAACTTCATTTAAATGATTGCTAAGAATTTGTTTTATTAACCAAATCACATTATCATCTTTAACTTTCTTTTTTAAAATATTAATCAAAATTTCATGGCTAACATTATCAAAATATTTTTTAATATCTGCTTTTAAGCAATAACCGCAAACGTAATTCTTATCTTTAATACCATTAATCTTTTTTCCGTTTAAACTAGCTTTTCTTTTAAATTCATCAAATCTTTCTAAGGCTTTATGTTGCCCTTTATTTTTTCTAGACGCATAGGAATCATAAATAAATATTTTTTCATAGATTGGCTCTAGAATATTGACAATAGCGTGATGCACTATTCTATCTCTAAATTTAGATTTGCAAATTCTTCTGGTTTTCGGATCTCTTACAATAAATAGTTTTAATTTTTTTGGTTCGTAAATTTTATTTACTAATTCAAATTCTAATTTTTTAAGATTAGCTTCCAGATTTTTCCCAAATTCAATTACATAAGTTTTAGTTGTTTTATCTTTTTTCGCTTTTTTATATGCTAAAAACAAATTTTCATAAGAACAAAGTCTAGAATAAAGATTTTTATAGGTTTTCATATAATGTCTTAGCCACCCAGACCATTCCATGACCCGCAATCTCGTCTTTTTATCAGATTTCGAGTTATCGGGATTCCTGTTGCAGTTGAGGCTAGCCCTGTTCGAATTGGCATTGAACCTCGCTACAGGTAGTAGCACATCCACCAACTTTCACTGCAATTTTAATCCTCATTCAAAAACTTTCCGAAGGTTTTATCATTATTACTAATTATCATTGCTGTATTTTATAGCCATTGCTTATTTAAAGACGAAGCCATCTTGAATGTGCATGTGGTCTAGGTTATTAATCCTCATCAAATTATTGGGATAATTTTCAAATTAAATAGCCAAGACAATTTTAAGGAATATGTTTAGTTAATAAATTTTACTTTAAAATTTTCGTGCGACGCACCCCACGACCCGCAACCGAGACACCGGGACCCCCGTAGCAGTCGAGGCTAGCCCCGTCCGAATCGGCATCCAACCCCGCCACAGTTTTATCTCTTGGATTCCAATAATATAAATCTCCATTAGGAATGTCTTTACTAGGTAAACCTTGTGTAGTTGCATTACTTAACCATGAATCTAAACTAATTCCGGGAGTTTTATCATTCATTAAACATTCATCTAATTTTTCTGTTACTTCTTCTAAATTTCCATTATTAATTTTATGATAATCGATATACCATTGTTCACTTCTATTTAAAATTCCTGAAGTTTTTTTGCTAAATTTAGCATCTAACCATTCAGATCTCCAAGGACTTCTTACAGTTAATATTTCGTCCAATATTTTATCTAATGTTGCTTTATCTACTGAATTGCCCTTTCCATTATGAGCTTTTCCAGATTTTAATAAATTAATGAAGTCAACATATTGTCTTATTGTGAGCATAAATGAATCTTCTTTATGTAATTCTTCATGTGCTTCATGCCATGTATTATTATGATAAGACTTTTCCATACTAACTAATAAGTCTGGATAAGAATAATCTTTTGTAATAACCCTGCCAGGTAAAATTAAATAGGATTCAGCATCATTAAAATTACTTGGAACTTTTAATGGAATTGTAGCTTGACTTTTCTTGGATTTATTATCTTGGTTACCTTTCTTACTTTCACTCTTTACTCTAGCTAGATAACCCTCATAAGCTTCGTCTCCAGTTCTGAAGTGTATTTTCTTGCTTGGATCATAAAATGGATTACTCATTTTTCTCTCCCTTATGATAATATGATTTTGTTAAGTCAATCATTAGTTTACTCAATTCACTCCCATTTTCCACATAATGAACCGGAACATTAGCTTTTTCCAAAGCTCTGGTAAATTCATTTTTGCTTCCAATTTGGATATGAACATATGGTCTATCTTTTACAATTCTTTTATAATCTTCCTTAATACTTGACCAGTTTTCAATAGCACCATCTGAAATACTTAATATAAATGAATTTCCTTGTAATTGCCTTTCTAAAACGCTTGGATCTAAATTAGTTCCACCAAATTGGGGACTTAAAGCTAGCTTATTTATTTCCATGCTATCCATTTCCCTTTTTCCGGATGCAATATTTTCATCTGAGAAATTAATCAATGAACTATTAACATAAGGTGCTACCCCTTGTCTTATTAAATAATTTTTTATGCCATAAAATCCAATTAAAGCATAATGATATTTGCTATTAGAATTCCATTGTTTATCTTCATGAGCTTCTGGGTTTAAAACCATTCCATTCTCATTTGTTAAATTTTCTTTCATACTGCCTGAAGTATCTAGCAATACAACTTTTAAATTTGGAAAGCTTTTTTCAGGTTTTCTAAACTGACCTTTAAATGGAATGTAATTTCTAGGAACTTGCAATTCTAATTCTCCATCAGGGGTTAAAGAAGCTCTTGAAAGCCTTATTTTTTTAGGGTCGTCTTTTTCCATATCAAAAGCCCTGTTTCCATATGGTGCCAGTGGAAATGAGATATCTCTAGTAAATTCATCAACCTTAACAACAATATCCTTAGATAAACTTCTGTATAATGAATCTAAGTATTCAAATGAATCCAGGTAACTTGGTTTGCTTTTACCTGCTTCAAATCTTTTTCTAGCTATTTTTTCAATTTCATCTGGCTGTTTCATTTTTTTACTAAATTGACTATCACCAGTTCCAAATAATTTTTCCTTCGGTGTTTCATCTAATAAATCTGCAACTGCTAAAGTGTATTTGTAAGCAATACTACCCCAATTATTTTTATTAAACAATATTTCTAGATTATCTTGTTTTTTCTTTTTAAATCCTAAATCACTCTTAACTTTATTAACTGCTTTAACAACTTTTAATTTTTTTAAGGGATTTTTATTATAAAACTTTTTTAATAAATCCTTGGCATCTTTATCGCCGAATAAATCCATATTCAATCTTACAAATGCTTCATAAAATTCTCCGTATTTTTTTGCTTTTAATCCTTGGTCATACCAAAATAAAGATTGTCCCGCAAAATTAGTATGTTGAGAGCAGTTTAAATTATTTATTACATCCTCTAATGAATTTGCTACATAATCTTTTAATGTTTGTCCATTTAATGGGTTGGTAACTGCATTGGGGTCTTTCTTTTTTTCTTTTAATGCTTTAGTTATATTATCTAAAATTTCATCATGCAATTCTATGCTATAAGGACAACCATAACCAGAATCTCTTGGCAATTCCCAATGACCTGTTTCATGATAAGTTATATCTTCTAAAACTTTCTTTAATGGATTTTTGATTTTCTTCTTTTTAGCATATTCTTTGCTTTTCTTGTCTGGTGTTGGATTCCATCCTTCTTTAACTGCAATTTCAATATGCCAATCTTCTG
>CAYITI010000059.1:0-4170 GCA_964366235.1 Candidatus Woesearchaeota archaeon | reverse complement strand
ATAAAATTAGAACCTATAGAATATATAATAGAACCAAAACTCGAGTTAATCAATCATGAAAAAATAGAAGTTTCTCAATTGACTTACTCTGAACTTGATTTATTTACAGATGAAGAACTAACTCCTTTGTCTAAAAAAGATCTTAAACTAAAACAAATCCACAAAGGAAAATTAATTTATGATGCAAACCCAAATATAATGAAATCAACTTATGGTAAAATTGAAATTAGCAAGCAGGATTTAGAATTAATCTTAAAAAAAATTAAAGATGAATTTGAAGATCAGGAATTGAAAGAAAAACAGATTGAAATTGATAGGCAATACTTGGAATATGCTCTTAACAATTTAGAGAATTATGAAATCGCATTGGAGTCATCTTCACTTACAGATTCAAATGGAATTGCTAAAATAGGATTGCAAAATGAATTAAAAATTTCCTTAAGAAATATAAACACTAAAAAAGAAATATTATTAATACCTTTGTCTGAAATAAAGGCGGATTGCGAATCATTCGGCTTCAGTCATCAATGCATTGATATTAACCAATTTACTTGCAAAGAAGGAACAATCAAGAAAGGATACTGTCCCGGACCAAATAATATTGTTTGTTGCGAAAAAACAGATCTTAGACCTGTTGAACAAACAAAAGAATACAACATTTTAATCAGTTTAACTGATCCTGCTTTATATTTGTTCAAAGGAAATCAGTTTATCAACAAATACGAAATTGTCGTTGGAAGAGATTGCATGCCAAAAGAAGAAAAAATGTGTAAATTAACAGACAGGAATGAACAATGCAATCAAAGAACCAGTTTAGGAAAAATTGAATGTGAAAAAGAAGGAGGAACAGATAAGCCATGCGTTTGGAATTATGATAAATGTGTTGCAGAGATTTATTGTGTTAAGCCTGGAGAATATGAAATTGTGGAAAAGATTAAGAATAAACCAGCTCCTGATTATAATATTTTTGTTGGTTATGACAAAGATTCTAATAACCCATTTGGCTCAAGATGGCATAGACTTGGGATAAGAGATAAGGATAAGATTATATACACTGGATTTGGAATTCATGGAGCAAATGAAAAAGGTGACCAGATTTTAGCAATAAAAGAAAATCCTAATATCTTTAATGATATCTACCTTAATACATTAAGATTTATTTCGGAAAAAGGCGAACAAATTGAATTTTTGACATATATAAATCCAGATTACGCCACTCATGGATGCATAAGATTATCAAATAAAAATATTGAGGGGTTATACAAAATAACTAAAACTGGGACTTCTACTGATATTGGGACAAAAGTCAAAATAATACGCGAGACTTATGCAAATTACATTTTAGCAAACAACCAAGAAAGTAAGAATCCCTTGATTTATGACAATGCAAATTCTGAAGAAGAGAATTATTTTGAATTAATTGATGATAAAAGAACACCAATAATCTATATTGCTGTTGAAGGTAATGAAGAAAAACCAAGAGAGTTCAATAAACCCATAGTTTATAACACCATTTTTAAGTTTCTACCAAAATATAAAAAAGGCTTAGTGATATTAACAGATGGGGAGTATTTTAGAGCACTTAAGAATAAAAAAGAGATAGATTCAGGTATGGAAGATTTATTTAGACTCTTACCATTAACCACTCAAATTATCTCATCAGATCTAAAAAAAGTCGTTAATGCTGCTTCGGATTATCAAAAAGAGATTAAAGAACAAGAAAATAATTTTGTCATTCATTTAATCACTACATATGCCGCATATAATCAATTAAAGAGAGATTATAATAGTGATTATAAATCTTATTTAATTCAAAGAATGAATCAATTAAATTTAAAGGAAGACCAAATAATTATGTATATATTAAATCCAGATGATGAAAAAGTAATTCCGCTTGGTAAGATTAGAGTAGTGAATATAAAATCTAAATCAAATGATTAATATGAAATCTAAATTTATTAAAATATTTTTTCTGGATTTAAGCTATTTTTTATTATCCTTAATCATATTAATCTTAGCAAGAGAAAAAATTAAAGAGATTTTAATAAAAATACAATCTTATGCACCGGAATTAAATTTAGTTGATCCAAATCAAATAGAGGCACAAAATTTAATTAGCCAAATCAGCAGTTTAGCAAATACCGCTTATTTATTTATTTTTATTATAATTCCGATAATAATATTTTTATTATATATTTTACTGCAGGGTTATAGCTTTTATATTTTAAAAAAAGAAAAGAATTATTTTTTAAAATTTACTTTAGCAAGTCTGCCAACATTTGTTTTTCTGATATTATTAATGTTTAAATATAATCTTTATTTATTAATCATAACAATATTAAGCAGTTATCTATCTTTCTTTTTATACTTTATGGATTTAAACAAGATAAAATTAGCATTTGCAAAAATTTACAAATATTTCCCTTTATATTTAATATTTGCAATCCTGTCTTTATCTATAATAAGCTTGTTTTTTATGAGTTATTTGATAATATTAACAAAAACTAATTATTTCTTATTTTTGTTCGGAATAATATTTATTTCACTATTCTCTTATTACAAGATTATATTAGCAGAAAAATTATTCAATTAAAACAGCGTTAACAACAGGTTCTTGACCGGGTCTGGAACTAATACGGGCATTTCCAAGATCTGTCTTAATAATTGCACCTTTAGTAATTATATTTCTTCTTACAAAATGCCTATTAGCAACATTTTCAATAATACCCATAATTTTAGTTTTAACATATTTTTTTGTTTTTGAATTATAAACATTTGCAAAATCTGCTTGAAGCAAAACTTTTTTCTTTTTACCAAATTTAGCTTTAATTGTTTTTAATTTCCTTGCTCCTAATTTAGTCAATCTTGGTAAATTTCCTAATTCAAATAATTTTTTTTTCCTATAACTCCTATATCTAGATCCACTTACTTTTCTCCTTGATCTTGATTGTGTTATTGCCATAATTTTGTTGAAATTTAATGCATTTATAAATCTTATCATAATTCTCTTGTGCGTTATCGGGGGGGTAGAAAGAATTTGAAGTTTGAAACTGATAATAAATAGTTGGGATTAATAAGATTAAGTATACTAACCGCGCAAAATGTCAAAAAATAAGCTTTAAAAATTAGAGAATTATCATACTACTAAGGGCAAGAAGAAAAAGCAATTTCTGATTATGCAAAAGCTGAAAAAAGAAATCAGGGAAAGAAGGAGTATGATGTTGTTCTTGTTGGAGTAGATGCTACAAATAATTTAAGAAAAGCCTATCCAAATTATTTTGCAGACACTAAGGAGTTTTTAGAAAATTTAAAAAAATATTAAATAAAATATAATAATTTTTTTATTAGTTCTATTAACATCCACAATTATCATAGCAAGTTTTATAAAGAGATTATTATCCCCATGCTTATGAGTCCAGAGAGGCCATTAGATTCACTTAATGAAGCCAGAAATAAAAGAGTTCTAGTTGAATTAAAAAATGGAAAACAATTAATTGGTTTATTAAAATCATTCGATATTCATATTAATGTTGTTTTATATGATACGGAAGAGCATGTTAATGGTGAATTAAAAAGAAAATTAGGAACAGCTTTTATAAGAGGAGATACTATAATCTTAATAAGTCCTCAGTAAAATGACAAAAGGCACAGCATCTCATGGTAAAAAATCTGGAAAATCACATTTAACTATCAGATGCCGAAGATGCGGAAAACATTCTTACAGGGTTAGAAAAAAAACTTGTTCTAGTTGCGGTTTTGGCAGATCAAAAAGATTAAGAAGTTATGCTTGGCAGAAAAAATAACCTTAAATACTATTATTCTTTCTTTAGTTTTATGTGGGAGTGCCGGAGTGGCCAAACGGGACAGATTAAAATTTTAAGTCAAAGCTTAGGCCACATTGTAAGAAACCTGTTGGCTTAGTGCCTTCCAAGGTTCGAATCCTTGCTCCCACATTACTACTTAAAAATTATAACATTAATATAGAAAGATTTATATATATCCTAAAGTGTTTATATTTAAATCTTATTATATAACTATTCGCGGGGGGTAAAATGCACCATTATATCAAAAAATGCCCCGAATGTGGAGGCATACATCTTGTTCTAAATAAAGAGAAAGGTGAAGTAGTTTGTAAAGACTGCGGTTTAGTTATTGAGGAAAAGATGATTG
>CAYITI010000058.1:0-4373 GCA_964366235.1 Candidatus Woesearchaeota archaeon | reverse complement strand
TGTTAATTCTATTTTTTCTCCAACATCATAACCTGTTTTTAAAGTAGCTATTTCTAAATACCCATCTATTTTTAAATTTACTTTACATTCTTTCAAACTATTAAATGTAGTCTTACCGTCTGGACCGCAACCAGAACCACATTCGTTATATGCACATCTATCTTCTTTTAATTCATACATTGCTACACAAACTGCTGGACAAACTTTATTATCATCTTTTCTTTGATTTAGATCAATTTCTTCTTCTATTTGTTCATTAATTATGCCATAACCACCATAAGCTCCCTCTTCTCCATCAATGTCTATTCTTTGACCTTTATATTGCTGGCATGCACTAATTAGAAATAAACTTAACATTAAAAATGAGATTAATATAATAATTTTTTTATTCAAATTAATTCACCTGAAACTATTCTGACAATAGGATATATATATATCTATATTTTGGTGATTATCTAATCAAATTTTATTATTTTTTCTTAAAAATATTACAAAAATTATTATTAAAATAATTAATGCTAATCCCCCCCACCAATACTCAATATAAACTGGAACATTTATCACTTGAATATCAATTGGCTGGATTAAAGAATAGGATTTATCATTTTTATCCTGATAATTTATTAATAAATTTAATTTTTTATTATAGAAACTTTTGCCTTTAAAATCAATATTAAAATCATTGCTTCCTTTAACTATTTCCAAATCAAAAACCTTATTTTCCCCTAATTTTATTAAAACATTTTTAGCTTCTGAATCAGAATTAACCAAACTAAATGTGATCTTATATCTATCATTATAACTGGCTGTTTTAGGATAATTTAAATTTTTTATTGTTAAATTTGGCTGTTTTAAGATGTTTAAATCCAAAAATAAGCTTTTGCTTACATCTTTATTTTCAACATTTATAACAAATTCTTTATTAATTTCATGTGCTTTTAGATTAATCTCAAATCTTTTATCTTCTGCAATACTTAAATCAATCTTGCTGCATTTATTGTTATAACATAAATCTAAATCTTCTAGATTTACATTACCAACATTTCCTGCAATGCAAGAAAGATTAATGTCTTCATATTTATAATAAAATGATTTATCTTTGCTGCATTCAATTTTAACATTTGCTGAATAAACTTTTTCCTCTTCTTTTGTTAATTGAGAAATCTTAGTTTGAGCCTCTTCTAAAGTATAAATACCATATTCTTGCCCAAATTTAATATCTTCTGAAACTAAATTATTAAAAGAATCTTTTACTTCAATTTTAGATGTATAAACAAAACCGTTATCTAAATTCTCTGGAGTTTCTATAATAAAAAATATTTTCTTAATTTCTTTTGGCTTTAATAAAATATGTTTTTCTCTACTTAAAATTTCTTTAGGCGCTTTGGTTATATCTAATGTTATTGGCAGATAATAATCATTTAAATTTTCTATTTCTATTTGTAATGGGATATAGCTTCCAGGTCCGATTTCATCTTTTAATAATTCTAAATTTAATTTTAAATCTTCTTTGTATAATATTCCTTTACTTATCACACTACTATTTACTTCTAATTTGCCTGAATTAATCTCCACCCCATAAGATCTCCATGAATAATCAACGCTTGATTCTTTAACATCCAATGAATCTTTCATGCTAATATGGGATGCATCAACATAACCCATTTGGCCATAAGTTGGATCAAAAGGAATCCAGCCATAGCTAGGAAAATAAACTTCAGCCCAAGCATGATTGCCAAATCCATTAATTACATTAGTGTAAGCTTGCCCTGTTACAAATCTTGAGGGAACATTAATGCTGCGCAACATTGCAACAAATAATGATGTAAGCTCATCACAAACACCTTTTTTATTCTCCAACACCCAAGAAGAATTTTGGCTCACATCTTCTGTTAAAGTTTCTAGGCTATAATTAATGTTTTCTTTAGTCCATAAAGCTATTTTATGCACAATAACATATAAATCCTCTTCGCCTTGGGCTAATTCTGCTGCTTTCTTTTTTATTTCAGGATCGTCAGAAGTTACAGTTTCTGTTGGTTCAGTATAATCTTCCAGATTTTCTATATTATCTAGGGGAAATTTTATTTTTTCTTTAATCTGCTTGAAATTTGTTGAAGTTTTTATTTTTGAATTCAAATCATATTTTAATATATTTATATCTGGATTATCCCATTTATATGAAATAAAATTCTCATTAATTGAATTTTTTGCTTCTGGACTACTTTTTAAATCATAAGTTGAAGTTTGGAATTCGCTGTTTCTTGGAAAAAATGTCAAGTTTACAAGAACATATTCTATTTTGTTATTTGGCTCTTTATACTCTAATGTCAATTTAGAAGAAAATTTTGATTCAATCTCTAAACTTTTGTAATCATTAAAATTTTGAGCATCAATTATACTTGTAAATAATAAAACTGCAATAAAATAATATATCCATTTCATTTCTATTTATAACCAAATAATTTGTTATATCCTTTGTGATCTACGATTTTTAAAACAAAAACTAAAATTTCTATTTTATCTCCTTCAAGAGTATAAAGCATTCTCCAGTAATTTGATAATTCGACCCTATAAAGTTTTTTAATTCCTAATTTTATCAAATCTCTAGGTATTAATTCTTTTTTAATTGGATCGCCGAATTGTGGATTTTGTTTTAATATATTAAAAATTCTTTCAATAGAATTCAGTAAAGTTCTAGAATCTTTGTCTTCCCTCTTCTTTAATTCAAAATATTCTTCTTTTGCTTGATCTTTTAAAAAAATTCTTACTTCTTTATTAAACATGAATTATACCTCTATTGTATTCTCTAACATCTTCTTTAAATGTTCTGGTTCTGTATAAATCCATTGTAACCCCTTTGGGCCATAAATAATTTTTCCACTTTTCCATAAATAAATTAGAATTATTTTTAAAGTTTGATGCATTATCTTTTTTGGTAACAAACTTTTCAATTCAGAAATTTTCATTGGAATATCTTGATGTTTTTTTAAAACATCTTCTACCATAATTACGGTGCTTAAATTCGGATACCTTTCAAATTTTTGTCTAATTTTTAATCTATTCATTTTACTTAATTTTTTATATCAATTGATATATAAAAGAGATATATAAATATTTCTATTTTATTAGATGCTCTAACCTATCGACAAATGTTTTGAAATCTTCTTTATCGATATCGCCGCCACAAGCATGATCATGCCCACCACTTCTACCATTTAATCCTTGAATAGCCTTGTTTATCAAAGGCGGGAGAATTATCTTAGATTTTTGATATGTTCTTAAACTCATTCTTATCCTATCTTCTTTTTGTCTGGCTACTATGACAATTTTATCTTTAAATTTATACATTAACTCATTTGCTAATATCTGGGTAAAACTTGTATTTTTTGTATAATAAGTATAAATTAAAATGTTTTTTGTTATTATATTATTTTTTAATGCATCGTCTAAAATTTTCTCATATTCTTTATTCATTTTTTCAAATCTCTCATAGATAAATTTCCCTCTTGGAGTTGTTTTATCCAAAATTTCATAAGGATCTTGAATTCTTGTTAGAATATTAATTGATTTTTTTACTTCGCTTGCCTTTCCCTTTAAAATAAATGTAAACAATTTTGCCAAAATGCCAAATTTTGTCCCAAAGTATAAATCTTCTGGATCTTTTATATCTTTTTTTACTAAATCATTATAATTTTTTGAGAATTCTTTAAAATAAGCAAGGCTCCAATCAGCCATTATCCCAACCATTGCTATCCATAAATTTTCTTTCACAATTTCATAGCACCAGTAGGAAGTTGGGTAATTCTTTTGGTTATTGATCATTGGATTAAAATATTTAACTCCCTTAATGTCAACAACAGGATGATGATCTATCCAAATTACAGGAACATTGACTTTATCAACAAAATCTTGCTCTATTTTATGCTTGTCCAGCAGAAAAATTAAATCTGGCTTATATTCATCAACCTTCTTTAAATAGCTATCATCTAATGTCGGGTGCGTTACAGCTATTCCTTTGCCATTGTTTATATATTTGTATAATAATAAAAATGAGGCTAAACCATCAGAGTCATCATCAAAGAATATCAATGGATTTTCACAGTTATCCAAATAATCTCTGATTTCTTTTAATGTTATCATAGCAAGGTTTATAACTTTCTATTTATAATTCTTTTTATGAAAATTTCCTGGAAAATAAAATTAATTTTATGGCTGATATTAGCAATTCCTTT
This sequence comes from Candidatus Woesearchaeota archaeon, assembly GCA_964366235.1. Lineage (GTDB taxonomy): Archaea > Nanobdellota > Nanobdellia > SCGC-AAA011-G17 > GW2011-AR20 > GW2011-AR20. The sequence goes on along the minus strand of CAYITI010000058.1, from coordinate 141 downwards.
ATTAATTTTAATATTTGTATTTTTAGGAATATTTATATTTCTTGTTTTATTAATCGCTTTGATTATATTGATTTTATTTTTAATATTTGGCGGAAAAACTAAGATTTATTACAGAAAATTATAATAATAAATTAATTTAAG
>CAYITI010000057.1:0-4419 GCA_964366235.1 Candidatus Woesearchaeota archaeon | reverse complement strand
TGTAACTGTCCCATATATTTCAGAATTTAATAAATTTCCAATTCTTCCTAAAGCCATAGCAAATGTTGCTGGGACGATAGTTAAATCAGCTAATTTAGCTAAACTAATCTTATTTTTTTTAGCAAATAAATAAGCAACAATTAAAGCTCCAACTAAACTGCCATGAAAGCTTAAACCCCCCTTCCAAATCGCAAATATCTCTAAAGGGTTGTTAAAATAATATTTTGGCTGCCAAAATAATACCTCAAATATTCTCGCTCCTAAAACAACCCCAATAAATAAATAAAAAATTAAATCGTAAATTTTATCTTTGCTTAATTCTAATTTTTGTTTTTTTCTTTGATAATCTAGATAAAAAAAAGTTATTATAAATCCCAGAACATAAATTATTCCATAATATCTTATTGTAAATATTCCAATGTTAAATAATTCTGGGTTAAAATTCCAATTTATCATACATTAAAAAGAATTAAAGTTTATTTAAGCTTTTTTAATAATCATATTCTTCAAAATCTTCTTTTGGTGCACCGCAAACTGGACAAATGTCTGGCGGACTATTTCCTTCATGTATGTAACCACAAACTTTACATTTCCATCTTTTAATAGTTAATTGTTGCATTTTAATAAGGTTGAATAAATTGGCTCCCTGCGCTGCATAAAGGACATGTTGTTGGGGGATATTCATTTTCCCAAATATATCCGCATTTAATGCATTTCTATCTCTTGCTAACATTCATCTGATACATAAAAATTATTAAAATGATATGTTTTAAAAGAATTTCTATTTAATCTTAATATTCTTAACTAAATTTTTCAAATATTTATCTTTAATTAAATTTTTAACAAAAGGTTTTAATTTAATAAATTTACGTTTTAATTTAATATAAACTTTATAATTATCCTCAAATATTTTATATTTTTTCCATTTCTGTTTAAATTTATCAGCATTTTCTTTTAATTTCTTTGGAGGACCATAATGAATTATTTCTTTGCTTAATTCTTTCTTTTCTATAATATAATAAAAAATAGCTTTTTTATCCCAAAACCAATTATTTTCTTTAATTTTCCAACCTTCTTTAATGATCTTATCATTAATATAATTAAATACTTTTAATAATTTACTACCAACAACATCTTGCTTTCCTTTTAATTCTTTAACATCAAATAAAATTATCTCATCTTTGCTATACTTTTTCTTTAATTCTTGCAAATTAAATTTTTTTTCGATAAAAAATTCTTCATGCGGATTTTTCAAATATTTTTTGCATAATCCAATGAATTCATTAAATTTTTCTCTGGATAAGGAGGCTGCAGCATTTCTATTTGGCTGAACAGGATCAATCAAAATCAAACGGGATAATTTATTCTTATCTAGATTGTTAATAACTTCATCTTTATTTTTATAGAATTTGCTTATGTCCAGTATTACTGGTTCTTTCCAACTAACTGCAGCTTTAATCAGATTTATAAAACTGCCGTAATAAATTGTTAGAATCTCAACAACATAGCCGGAAAAACCTCTTATATAACTCTCAGCACCATACAAATTATTTGCTTTTAAGAATGCTTTAGTTAATCTGATTTGTTCAGGATTTTTATTATTGGCTTTAACCCAGATAACATGCAAAGGACTTACATCTGTTATATTTGCTGCTTCTTTATAGGTTTTAATATCAATAACTGGAATTAATTCAAATAAATAATCTCCATGATTAAATTGTAAATAATCTCTAGAACCATGAATAACTTGAAATTTTATTCCCTTTAATCTTTCCTGCAATATCTTGCTAATATCATTTTTTAAATAAAGCTTTGGAAATTTAACAAAAACATCAACATCATGATCTCCTGCTATCCAAGAATCTTTGCCCATACTTCCGCCAATTAATAATTTGCAATCTTTTAATTTTGTTTTTAATTTTTTTAAAAAATTATTAATAACTTTGTTTACTTTTTCACGCTCTTTTTTACTGGGGGTTATTTTATCTAAAATATCCATAAAATTAAGAGAATAAGTTGATATTTAAAGTTATGATATCTACTTTAAAGTAGTCAAAAATAGAAATGTTTATAAGTACAATCTATATAACCTAGCTAATTAATTTTTGATGGAATAAAATGAAAGATGATTATAAAAACTTGAAAGAAATTATTAAACCAGCTTTATATTTTGGATTAAGCGTATTAATGTCTTATGGATGCCAAAATAAGAATATTTTTCAAAGATTAATAGAAGAAAAATCAAATCTTAAAGAAGAAAAATATTATTTTGATAAATTTGGATCAGTTGATGAATTTAATTATAATGGCACCCAATTAGATATTAAAACAGTTGATATTGATAATGATGGGGATTTAGATATGATTGTAACAGAATATCATTATAATCAAATAATGAATAAGGGCAAGGTATTCATAAAAATCTATGAAAATAGAATTCCTCAAATACCTCAGAAGAAAAAGTAATATATTATCTTTTCTTTATTACAACATTCTTTGTTAAAACAGAATTTGGAATATAAACAATTTCTCCGCTTTTAGTCCTAAGTTTAGTCTCAACTAAAGTAACACTGACTATTTCACCTTCAAGATTATTAACTTCAATTCTTTCTCCAGGCTTAATATTTCTTTTTTGATGCAAAAATAATCCCGCAACTAAGTTGGGAATAAAATCTTTTACAGCCAGTATAATAAATATAACCAATGAAACTAAGATTATTATCAATATGATATTTAATATAGCAGTTTGTAACCCAAGCTGATTTAAAGCAAATATTATAGCGGTAAAATAAATAATAAATTTAACGATTGAACCAAAAAATTGTTCTAATGGTATTTTAAACCTGGTTTGTTCTTTTAACAGCTTGTCTAATTCAAGTTCGTGCAAAATCCTCTTAGTGAGATTTCCAAGAAATCTTCCAATAACCAATCCAAGCAAGAGGATTACTATCGCTGCAATAAGATTTAATGTAAAATCTGAAATTTTTGATGATAAACTTTCTAGACTAAAAATCATAAAATCAACCTTAATTATTTAATTTAAAAAACTTGCTAATATAAATTAATTCATAACGATAGATTTAAATAGATTATGTTTTAAAAAATATTTTATGAAAGAGAATAAAAATAAATATATACATTATAATGAAAAAATTGTTGGTTATATTCATCATTATAATAGCCATGGTGCTGATAAATTTAATATCCATTTAGATGGTTTTAGTATGCTTGAAAAATTATGTAAATTAAATTCTGAAGAAATTCTCGAAGTCGATGGAATGTCAAAAATTAAATATGAAGAATTCAAAGAAAAAATTCTTAGTAAGTCAGAGGCGATTTACCCTTCAATGATAAGACACGTAGACTTTAATCCAACAAAAGATATCTATTAATATTTAATAAACTAAAAGTATTTAAAACAGAAATTATTTCTTATTAGATGCCAATTAATGCTGGTTATGAATATGCACAAGCTGAAAAGAAATTTTATAATGCGATAAATATTTCAGAAAAATTACAGGCTTTAAAAGAAATGCTTTCTAAATCTCCCTCGCATAAAGGAGCAGAGAATTTAAGAAAAGAGATAAAAGAAAAAATAGCCAAGTATAAAGAATTATCTGAAAAGGAAAAGAAAGCAAAAAAAGGTTCTGGTAAAAGCTTAAATATCAAAAAGGAAGGAGCAGCTACAATCTGTATTGTGGGTACAACTAATTCTGGTAAAAGCACATTGTTAAAAAAATTGACAAAGGCTAATGTTGAAATTGCTCCATATCCATTTACAACAAAAAAACCAGAAATTGGGACCTTAGATTATAAAGGAATTAAATTGCAAATTGTTGAAATTCCGGCAATAATAGAAAATTTTGAATATTCTGAAATTGGGCCGAGCATGCTTGCAATAATAAGGCAAAGTGATTTATTAATTATAACATTTAAAGACAAAGAAGAATTAAAATTAATTGAAAAAGAGCTACAGAATATCGATTTAAAAAGAGTTTATTATTATGATCAAGAAGGGATTAAAGGTTTAATTTGGAATAATTTAGACTTAATTAAAGTTTACACAAAACAACCCGGGAAGAAGTTAGATTATCCGCCAATAGCATTAAAAAAGGGTTCTACTGTAAAAAATTTAGCAGAATATGTGCATAAAGATTTTGTAAGGAAATTTGATTTCGCTAGAATTTGGGGACATATTAAATTTCAAGGAATGAGATGTGGGTTAAATTTTAAATTACAAGATGAAGATATTGTTGAATTTCATTTGAAAGATTAATTTTTTAAATTGTAGCAATTATAAGATAAGATGAATAACAAGTTAAAATGTCACAAAATTTCATTATGTTATAATTCAGAAGTTCTACCTAGGTATGAGATAACTGAACATGGATATTTAATTAGATATTATATAGAAAAAGA
>CAYITI010000056.1:0-4503 GCA_964366235.1 Candidatus Woesearchaeota archaeon | reverse complement strand
CTGGAAAATATAAAGATGCTGGAAGTCCATATAAAGATTTAACAAATGAGGAAAAAGAAATAATACAAAAAAAATTAGATAAAATTGATGAAATATTTTTGAATGAAGTTAAAACAAATAGAAGATTACAAGATACTAAAAAAATTGAAACGGGTGAATTTTTTCTTGGATTAGAAGCTAAAGAACTTAATTTGGTTGATTATCTCGGAGGAAAAGAAAAAGCAATAGAAATTGCGAAAAATTTAAGTAGTATAAAAGAAGCTAAATTAGTTGAGGTTAAGGAAAAAAAGAGCATTTTGGATATTCTAAATAAATTAACTGTTTCTAGTTTCTATTATCTTGGCAAGGGTATTGGTTCTGAATTATATTTTAACGGTAAAAATAATAATTTACAGATAAAGGCCATTTAGAAAGTTTTAATATTAGTTATAATTATATGATAGAAATTGAGGGTCAATTAAAAAAATGTGGAATTTGTTAAATAAAAAGATTTAAAAGTTATTTTCTATTGATATAATTGCAGACTAGCTTGGTGGGTTAGCCGTCCATTGTAACCATAAACCGGCTTTATGATGGAAGCGAAAAGCAGGATGAGGTATTAGTTTTAGTTATCTAGTCTTAACTTAAACTAAGACGATATGTCCTTTGGAGTTGATATTTATGAAAATCAGCCAGGTTAGGAATAAAGCAACTGTAATTATAAATGTCAGCGTTCATAGGGTAGCATATCTGAGAATAAGTTAAGGTAACTAATATCTAGGATTAATATCCAATCTTGTGAAGTCTGCATTTATTTAATAAAAAGAAAAATTAAAAATCACTTGACGTGATTAATTCAACTTTTGTTTCTCTTGGATTTACTCTAGATTTCATTCCAGCAAGATATTTTACTCCTGATCTCTCAGCCGCGCTTACAAGATTTCTGTCAATATAACCATCAAAGACGATTGCATAAGGTGAATTAATATTCTTTATTGTATTCGGCAATTCCATTATTGGAACTTTTCCAAGTAATCTCATGTCTTCATCTAAGATATAAGCACCACGAGTTCCCACTAAATCATCAAGCAAGTCTTTAAACTTTCTTAATTCTGTTGTTATTACTTTTTTCTGTTGAATATTCTCTTGTGGTTCTCTTTTAATCTCTTGATTAGGTTGCTCTAATCCATTATTTTCCTTATTGATTATTCCTAATTCCATCTTGACTTGTTCAACTGTTACCTTGCTTCTTAATGCCTTATGAATTTCTTTCTTTGTTATTTCTTCAACTTCTTTTCCATCTGGTGCTTTTATAATATGGTCTATTTCAACACCTGCATTTAATAATCCACGAATTATTAAATCTCCGCCACGATCTCCATCAACAAATAAGGTTAATATCTTTTTCTTGCCTAGCTCTTTAATCGTATCTGGTATTGTGGTTCCGTTTAAAGCAATTGCATTCTTAATGCCATTTTTTAATAAATTAAGGACATCTGCTCTGCCCTCTACAACTATTAATTCATCACTTTCGTCTATGGCTGGACCAGCAGCCAGTCTATCTTTACCATATTCTACAATCTCCATCATTCTAACACTTTGTGTTACCTGGTCTGTTATTTCCCTGCTGTCTGGCAAAACTTTATTTGTTAATTCGCGTAATAATTCCTTAGCTCTTTCAATTACAAAATCTCTTTTGCTTATCCTGACATCTTCTATGTTTTCAACATTAACTTTAGAATTACATGGACCAATCCTTTGTATTGTCTCTAGTGCTGCACCAATAATAGAAGTTTCAGCTTTATCCAAGCTGCTGGGAATTATAATTTCTCCATTAGATTTCCCCCCTTTATTCTCTACTCTGACCTCTATTCTTCCTATTTTGCCAGATCTTTGCAATTCTCTAAGTTCTAATTCGCTTCCAATCAATCCTTCTGTTTGCCCAAAAATAGCACCAATAACATCTGGTTTATCAACAATACCATCAATTTGAATCTGAGTATGAATTATATATTTAGCACTTACAGGACTTATTTTACCCATTTTAATTCCTCCTAAATTTAAAGAACAAGCATGAAGAGTTATCTATTTTAATAAATTAAATTAATTTTAGCTATTTTTTCCATTTTAAGTCTGAATTAATGATTGTTATTGAATATAAAGCTCTTTTAACTTGTTCTCTCGATATTGAAACTTTGTCGCCCGCTACACTAACTCCCAAGTTCATAGCTTGGCGTTGCCGTGCTCAATTGAGTATTCTCATGGCGGGCAGTAAAAATAAAAAGTTATTAATATATATAAATGTATCGAAAAATGTTTTGGTGCAATCCTTTTCTTAATTATATGATAAAATTAAAAGTATACTTAACTGATTTCGATGTAATTTAATTAGAATTGCATCAAGGCCAGAAAAATCTCATAATTTTGAAAGATTTAAAAAAGCCTTAACTTCATTATAAATTGAATTAGTATCATCTCTTAATTCATTCTCATATTTATTAAACCTGCTTTTTTCAACCAATTTTTCATAAAAACCTTTAAAAATCTTTAATATTGGCTTGTTTTCATATTTATCTTCATAATCTTTTTCTAGATAAGACTCAAATGAGATATTATAATCTCCCTGATATTCATATTGTTCAGAGGTTTCTTTTAAAAATTTAGCTTTAATTTTTATCTCAATTTTGTATTTAGTATACTCTTCTATTCTCTTAGAAGCCTCAAATTTTGTATAAAAATTGCTTCCAGCATCATCTTCGCTGCCTTCACTTTCCTTTTCAATTACAAAAAAACCTCGTTCACTAAACCATGATCTTATAAGTTCATAAATTTCCTTTAATTTTACAACACCAGAGTAGGTTAAGTTTATTTCATGTACAACATAATCAATTTCAGCCATGCTAATACTAAAAAATTCTTGAATAAAAACCTTTTGTTTTTACGCGGTTAATCCAATAAAATCTTTAATAAACCTCTGAAAATTATACACTTTGCTATATAAGTCTTCTGCATAATCCTTCAATCTAGATTTTGCAATCAGATTATAATAAATTTTATTTAATAATCCTAAAGATTCAAAATTTTTTCCATAATCTATATATGAGATAATCGTTATTTGTAAGGTGCCTTTTGTAAGTTTTCTCTTTATACTGCCCTCTTGAACCTCTACTTCATTTGTAGCGAATAATAAAAATTCTATGTTTATTTTATAAGAAAAATAATCGCTAACGCCTTTTCCAGCATTCCATAAGATAAATATATCTTTTCCATATGGTTTTACCATTTCAACATATTTTTTCTCTAAGCTAGATTCTTCAGTAAAGCTATTATCTTCGAGCCAAATTTTCATTTGTCTATATAACTCTTTCAAATCCGTTGGATCCCCCCATTTTATCTTAATTCCGCTGGGAGGAGTAACAAAAAATCTTTCTGACATTTTATTTGATATTTATATATTTTTTTAAATTATTTATGAAATCTAAAACTTCTGAATATAATCTATCCTCATGCACATTCTCAATCTTATCTTTTATTATAATGTTATTATATAAAAAAAATAAGAATGCTTTAAATTGATTGCTCTGAAACTTATTTTTCCGGTCCAGCAAAACATAAGCTGAAACATTAATTTTTATATTACCATTATATTTGCCATTTATTTTTTTTATTCTTAAAAGAAACATATGCGCTGAAATAACAAATTTTGCGTAATCATCTATATCTCTTTCTGCTTCTAGAATAATATTAAACTCGCTTCCTAAGCTTCCTGATTTTTCTTTATATTCTTTCTCAGATAGATCATATTTATTAGCATTAAACCATTGCTTGGAAGAATTATAAAGTTTTTTTAAATCAAAAACACCATTATATTTCAATATTAAGCCTTGTTTTGGAGTAACATAATCTTTCTGTTCTTTAATCATTAAATTTAACTAATAAAACTTAATAATAAATCTTTTGGTTTAAGAAATTTAAAAAGACTTATAAAGTTTAGAGGATAATTCTGTTTGATGGATAAAAATTGTGTGTTTTGCAGAATTATTAATAATGAAATTCCAACTGTAAAAATATATGAAGATAAAGAAGTATTAGCAATTTTAGATACAAGGCCGGCAACAAAAAAAGGAGGTCATACCTTAATTATGCCTAAAGAGCATTTCGAGTTAATCACAGATTTGCCTGATGATTTATTAAACAAGTTATCTTTGGTAATAAAAAAAATTTCTAACGCATTGTTAAAATTTGGAAAGGGTTTAAATCTATTGCAAAATAATAAAAAAATCGCAGGGCAGGCAATTCCACATGTTCATTTTCATTTAATACCCCGATTTGACAATGATGGTGTAAGAGTAGAAAAATGGGAAAGCAACGAATATAAAGAAGGCGAAGCTGAAAAAATAGCTTCCAAAATAAGAAGTTTTTTAAAATAAATTTAATTCTTTGATATTTCAAGGCGTCGTAGCTTAGCATGGTAAAGCTCCGCTCTCATGAGGCGGAGATCGGGAGTTCAAATCTCCTCGACGC
>CAYITI010000055.1:0-4568 GCA_964366235.1 Candidatus Woesearchaeota archaeon | reverse complement strand
GGCCAATATAAACAAAAAAGTAACCCCCCATACATTACGTCATAGTTTTGCTACACACTTATTAGATAATGGAGAAAATTTAGTTGTTATTCAGCAATTACTTGGACATGAAAATTTAGAAACAACAAGAATTTACACGCATATTTCTCAGGAACAATTAAGAAAAGTTAAAAATCCTTTGGATAATTTATAATCTATTCTTTATTTATATACATCTGAACAAATTTATCTGCTAATCCTATAAATCTTCTATCAAAATATTTTTTCTCTTTATTATAAATCTCAAAAATTTTTAAACCAATGTCATTAACCTTTTCAATATCATTACCCTCTCTAGCTTTTTTAACATTATCAAATCCAAGTTCTTTACAAAAGTCGAACTCTTCTAATTTAGCTTTTATTAGACCACCTTCGTATATCTCGATACAATCATCTCTAAAAAATATTTCATAATTTTCAATAAATATCTTCCTATTAGAACTAAAACAAGATGTCATTAACTTAAAATTAAAGGAAACATTAATAAATTTAACCTTTGTAAAAACAAAATTCTTTTATACTTCTTCTTTAATTTAATATTATGCTTGATAAACTTGAGATAGAATTAAAAAATAAGGGTTTTAGCAAAAAAACAATTGATTCATACTTATTCCATAATAAAGAATTCTTGAAATTCATTAATAAAAAGCCAGAAGATGTTTCAGAACTAGATATTAAGAATTATATGATCTATTTATCCTCAGAAAAGAAATACAAGCCAAGAAGCACCAATCTAGCATTTTCATCTCTTAAATTTTTATATTCTAATATATTAAATAAAAATATTATGACAAATATTAAAGTTCCAAAGCTTGATAAGAAAGAACAAGTAATATTAAATAAAAACGAGATCAAATTATTGCTGGATTCTATTGGAAATCCAAAGCATAAACTGCTGATTAATTTAATGCTTACTTCAGGATTAAGGGTAAGCGAGGCGGTTTCGCTTAAATTAGAAGATCTAAATTTAGATGAAAAAATTATAAAAGTAAGATCTGGTAAAATGAATAAAGATAGAATTACTATATTATCATCAAAAGTTTCAGAAGAAATAAAACAATATCTTGCCGATAAAAAAAATGATAATCCTTACTTATTTCCTGTTCGCGATACCCATATTACTATAAAACTACCCCAAAAAATAATTAAATCAGCAGAGAAAAAGTCTAATTTAGATAAAAGGGTTTTTTGTCATGCATTGCGTTCTACATTCGTTAAAACTTTAATTGAAAGTGGAATAGACGCAAAAACAGTTCAAGAATTAGTTGGGAATAACATTTTTAATCCGAGCATTTACTCACAGGTTTATCTTGATAAGTTAAAAAAATTAAAGAACCCATTCGATACTTATTAATAATATATTCTGTAAAATATATATTAGTTCCCGATTACCCAAGTGACAACCGCACCGGTTATATTTATAAATGAAAATGTCTTAATTATAGTGACGCAAAATGATCAAATGGAATCAAACAAGAGAGATATTTAATAAAAAACTATTCAAAATTACCTATCAAAAAACTTAAACTTTATTTAAAAAGAAATAATAAAGCCATACATGCTAAAGTAAGAAGATTAAGAATAAAAGGAATTAATAAAAAAGATGAATTAAAAAATAAACTATTACTAAATAAAAGTTGGGATGTAATTAGAATTACTTCGCCATCACATCCAAATTTGTCTAAGGAGAGTTTAAGAGAAAGGATAGATCTTCTGGTTGGATTAATAAACGAAATATTAATTTCTCGACGAAATCAATACATTTAAATACTAGTTTATTTATATAATGTCGACGATATTTCAATGAAGGAGGTGCATTTCAATGGGAAAAGTAATCCTAAAAAATGCCATCAAGCGTAGAAAAGGATTCTCGTTAAGGTAAATGTTTAATGAGCCTTAGATTTATACTACGTTGATGGAAAAGGAAACGTCTGCGAAGCTATGATGGCTCGTGGAAAAAAGAAGAAGAAATAAAATCTTCTTTTTTATTTTTTTAAAATCTTTGAGAAAAACCATCAACATTTTTATAATTCATCAAATAATTTTCACTATACCCTCTATTCTTAAAATTTTTAATCAACTCGCTAAATCTTTTAAAAAAATTAGCAATTTTTGATTCAAGCCCTTCTAGATCTTCTGCAAATCTTACCACCACAATTGTTTCTATAAAATTATTGCTGAAAATTTGCTTATTATTTGATTTAACATGCTCTTTAATAAAATTTATTAGATCATTAACCAAAATTTCTGATTTATTTATCTTGTATTGCCTTTTCAAAAAATCTTTTTCCCCATTAACATCAATTATTATATTTAATAAGAAACTATCATCAATTCTAGAATAATTCTCTATTTTTAGTTCATTTAATTTAATTAATAAATTTTTCATATTGTTATCAAGTAAACTCCTGTTAACATGAATAAAGATGCAATAAACTTCTTAAATAAATACTTTTCGTGAAACAGAACCCCACCAAATATTATAACAAAGAGCACACTAATTCTTTTTACAGGTTCAACTAGAAAGGCTGATGTTAAAATAAATGATTCATACAAGGCCAATCTGCTCATTAATATTAATGCTGCGATTATTAATATCATCAATCCATTTACTTTAAATCCAGAATTTATATCTTTAAACCCTCCTTTTAAAACAGTAACCAATAGACAATAATTTATCGCTAAAAATGTGCTTATTAAAAATAAATAAGAAACAGAATCTAAAGAATTATCCTTTAAAAAATATCTATCTAATGTGCTGCTGATCCCATTTAAGATTAATGCAATAAAGATATAATGTATGTATTTTGATTGTAAGATCTTTTTTATCGGCGCTAGATAATCATGCTTTTTGCTTTCTAGAATATATGTTCCAAGAATAACCATACCAATTCCAAAAATTTGTATATTGGTTACTTTCTCTTTTAAGAATATTAATGAAAAAATTAATACGAAAATAGGCCCGAAAGACAGAAAAGGAGTTACTGTACTAATTTCCATATGCCTTAGAGCTTTGCTTACCAGTAAAAAAGAGATTGTAGCAAGCCAAGAATTAAAATAAAGCAAAAATAGGGTGTTTATTGAGACATTATCAAAATTTAGATATGGCAAAAATATTAATGAAATGATGAATATAGAAATTGCAATTACAGCAGAAAATTGCAGGGCATGCTCTTTTTTCAAAATTTTTTTCTCTAAAATTGTTTCAATAGATATAAATAAAGCGGAGGCCAATGCAAACCAGAACCAATCCATATCAAAATTTGATTTTCTATATTATTTAAAATTTTCCAATACATTTTTAAATTTAATAAATTGAATTTTATTTTAAGGGCTCGTAGCTCAGCTTGGTTAGAGCACACATTAAATGGCTCAGTTGCCTCTTAAGCAAGTGGTCGGGGGTTCAAATCCCCTCGAGCCCGTCAAGCATATAAAAGATTAAATTTATATTACTGTAACTATTCATATTTTTTGATGCATAATATTGATATCTGGCTTGATAAACTAGCGCAAGATAATAATTCTTTGATAATCGTAGAAGGTAAAAGAGATAAAAAAGCATTAAATGAACTCGGGATAAACAATGTAATCTTAATTGATAAGCCGATTTATCTATTAATAGAGGAAATTACAAGAGAAAATAAAAAAGCGATAATCTTGACTGATTTTGATCTCGAGGGGAGAAAACTTTACTCTAGAATTAAAAATGAACTAAATAGAAATGGCATAAAAGTGAAAGACAAATATAGAATATTATTATCAAGATGCAAAATTGTTCATGTAGAGGGGCTGTTTACTTATTATAGAAATAATTCTAAAGAATTTCTTTAATCTTTTCTATATATTCAGCAACCTTATTTCCATGTTCGGTTAATTGAATACTTTTAATTCTTCCCTGCTTTTCAAAATTTACTAATTTCGCTTTTTCCATTTCCTGAAGAATCTTAACAGCATGAGAATAAGTGCAGTCAACCTCTTTTGCTACTACACTTCCATACCTATTTTTATTATTTTTCCTTAAAGCAACTAAAATAAGGGCAGGCTTCGTTCTAAAGAAAACTTCAAACATTGAACCTAGTTTTTTAACCAATTTTTAACCCCAAACAAAGAAGTCACCAACCTGTATTTAAATGTTTCTTTTCAAATATGTATAATAAATCGTAGAGGATATACCACAATATTTATATAAAGACATTTTATTCTAGCTATATGATTGATATAAATCTAATAAGAGAAAATTCTAAATTAATTAAAGATAATATAAAAAAAAAATCTCAAATTGAAAAATTGAATTTAGTTGATAATATAAAAAAATTAGACGAAGAATGGCGTAAAATTAAGGGGGAATTGGATAATTTAAGATATGAAAGAAACAAGATTTCTGAAGAGATTAACAAAATCAAAAAACAGAATGATGATAAAAAAGCAAATGAATTAATAAAAAAAATACAAGATATCCCAAGACAAATAAAAAGACTGGAAGAACAAGAGCCAAAATCGATAATATTTTATATTTTTTCATATTGATT
>CAYITI010000054.1:0-4607 GCA_964366235.1 Candidatus Woesearchaeota archaeon | reverse complement strand
TTGGTGTATTTGCTAAACTTAGAGCCGTTTTATTACCATAATCAGCCAAGCCATCTAAAATTATTAGAATTTTTTTCATATACAATAACTTTTATATTAACTGATTATTTAAATTTTTCTTATGTATATTATAAAGCAGATTCCTCAGGATTTTTATGTTAAAGAATTAATGAATCTTAACCTTAACTTTGGGAGATATTCTTATTTTTTATTAAAGAAAAAGAATTTAACAACTTTAAAAGCTTTAGAATTGGTTTCCAATAACTCTAAAATAAACTTGAAGTTTATTGGTTATGCTGGGAATAAAGATAAAAATGCTATTACAGAGCAGTATGTCTCTATATTAAATGGAAATAAAAATCTAGAAAATATAAAGAGAGATGATATTAAATTAAAATTTATTGGTTACGGGAAAAATAAAATTAGTTTAGGCACTAATATTGGCAATGAGTTCAAGATTGCAGTAAGAAATTTAAGTAGAAGGCATGATAAACTTAATTTTATTGTAAATTATTTTGATGAACAAAGATTTAGTAAAAATAATATTTTGATTGGGAAAAATTTAATCAAAAGAAATTTTAAAGAAGTTTGTGAATTGCTTAAATTAGAATTAAGTAACCCTATTAATTCTTTAAGCATGATGAACAAAAAATTATTAAGATTTTATGTTCATTCTTATCAATCTTACTTATTCAATAAAGCTGTTTCTGTATATCTAAAAGAGAAATATAAAATTTATAAAAAAGTTAAATATTCTTTAGGGGAGTTTATATTTGTTGATAAAAAAGAAAAATTAAAATTTCCATTAATAAGTTTTGATGCAAAATTTAATAATAAAAACAAAATTTATTTAAAAATATTAAAAGATGAGAAAATTAGATTAGACGAATTTTTAATTAAGGAATTACCGTTTCTAATTGAAGAAACAATTTATAGGGATGTTTTTGTTGATGTTAAAGACTTTAAAACTTTAATTTACGAAAAAGATGAATTAAATACTAATAAATCTAAACAAATAATTTCATTTAAATTGCCAAAGGGAAGCTATGCAACTATTTTAATTAAGCTGATGTTTGAATAAAACTTAATCTTTATAAACATGATAATTTAAATTCTAAATATGTTCGGATTTTTAAAAAATAAGCTTAAGGAAGCAATAAGTAAGTTTTCGAAAAAAGCTGAAGAAGAAGTTAAAGTAGAAGAGACTATAGAAACTAAACAAGAAACAAAAGAAGAAATAACAGAAATTCGTAAAGAAAAGAAAAAAGCTGAAGAGAAGAAAAAGGATTTTTTTGATATATTTAAAAGAAAAGAAGAACCACAAATTAAGGATAAAGAAGGACAGAAAAAAGAATTCAAAGAACAAAAAGAAGAAGTAAAAGGATTTTTTTCAAAATTAACAGAAAAATTAACAACTAAAAAAATCAGTGAAGAAAAATTTGAGGAATTATTTTATGATCTTGAAATCGCTTTATTGGAGAATAATGTTGCTTTAGAAGTCATAGATAAGATAAAAGAAGATTTAAAGATGGATTTAGTAAATGTTCCATTAAAAGGCAAAATTGAAGATATAATAAAGAATTCATTAAAAAATAGTTTAGAAGATCTATTAAAAGAAAGCAATTTTGATTTAATTCAAGAAATTAAAAACAAAAAAGAAAAACCATATATAATCTTGTTTGTAGGAATAAATGGAAATGGCAAAACTACAACACTTTCTAAGATTGCTAAATTATGCCAAGATAATAAATTTAGTGTAGTTTTTGGAGCTGCAGATTCTTTTAGAAGTGGTGCTGTGGAACAACTTGAAGAATGGGGAAAAAGATTAAATGCCAAAGTTGTTAAAAATAAATATGGAAGCGACCCGGCGTCAATTTGTTTTGATACCATTTCGTTTGCTAAAAATCATAATGTTGATGTTGTACTTTTAGATACTGCAGGAAGACAGCATAGCAATAAAAATTTAATGGAAGAAATGAAGAAAATAGCCAGAGTATCCAAACCAGATTTAAAAATATTTATCGGTGAGTCTCTAACCGGCAATGATAGTGTAAATCAGTCTCAAGAATTCAACAAAGCAATAGGAATTGATGGCGTTATTCTCACTAAAAGTGATGTAGATGAAAAAGGTGGAGCAATAATATCAATTAGTTATGTAATCCAAAAACCAATTATTTATTTAGGTTGTGGACAAAACTTAAATGATTTAGAAAAGTTTAATAAAGCTAAGATCTTAGCTGATCTTGGAATAAATTAAAACGGGAGAATATAAATTGAAAAATTTATTTGAAGAAATTGTTAAAAAATATGATGATAAAGGACTAGTTGAGATTATGCCCCCTGAAGAATATCAAAAACTTGAAATAGAGATCTATAAATCAATGGAAGAATTTAGAACCGAGTATAATCTTAAGTTAAAAATTTCAGAACAAAAAGCAAAAGAGATTTATCTTACCTATTAATTATTTTTTATAATTTAATTGTTATTTAACTTATAATTTTCATTCTAGATTTATAGAAAGATTTAAGAAGGCTTAAACTTAAGCTAATCTAAATTTGTTAAATAATAATTAACGGAGGATTTTAAAAAATGACAAAGGCAAGATGCATGCATTGTAAAAAAGAAATTGAGATGAAAGATGGCAAAGAAGTTGTTATGAAAAACGGCATGAAAGCCATGAAGGGCGTTTGTCCAACTTGCGGAACAAAGGTTTTTAGAATAGTGGGAAAAGCTAAATAGGCTTTTCTTTTAATTTTTAATAAAGTTTAATAAATTTCTCTTTTTATAAATTGTTATGATAGATAAAAATATCCAATTATACAGATCTGGAAGAATAAAGAGATTACCCGATAAGATAAATGAAGATAATATATTAAAGATAAAAGAAAAACTTTCTAATCCGCATACAGGAATTTATGATGTTATGCGGGATTATGAGTTTCATAGTTATACCTCATTTGCACAACAATTTGTAAAATATGAGAGATTAAGTCCAAAAGATTTTAGAATGAATGAGATGAAAAAGATTGTATTCAGGTATGATGAACTCAAGAGATTCTTATTAAAAAATTTAGATGACCCCTTATTAATTTATTTAGAGATTAATGTAGATAAGTTTTTTTGCTTTCTAACAAGAGATAATAATTATTTTAATGATTTAGAACAGATTACAAATAATTTCTCTTATACATTTGGAATATCTAAAAATAAAATTTCACTTAATACAACCAATTATAGTGGTAAATTATATGAGGTAATAGATAAAAAATTTTTCTCTGAGAATTGTGAAATGATATTAAATAGTCATCTTAAATCCAATGTTGAAATTAAAAAATTTAAAATGAAACGTAATAATGTTAGATTTTTTGCAATTAAAGATAAATCTATAAATATAGTTAAAGAATTCTTAGAGGAGATGTTATAATTGATAAAGCTTAAATAGATTATTTATATAATTTTTTTATGGTTTTAGAAAAACTTGGAAATTCATTAAAAGAAACATTAAGTAAAATAGCCAAAGCTATATTTGTTGATGATAATCTAGTTGATGAATTAATAAAGGATATTCAACGTGCTTTATTGTCAGCAGATGTTAATGTTAAACTAGTTTTTAATTTAAGCAAAACAATTAAAGAACGTTTCTCAAAAGAAAAACAGATTCCAGGGATAAGTCCAAGAGAACAATTAATCAAGATTGTTTATGAAGAACTAACCAAAATTCTTGGTGAAGAAAAATCTGAGATTATTATTAAAAAGAAAAAACCATTTAAAATAATGATGGTTGGAACGTATGGTTCCGGAAAAACAACTACAATCTCTAAGGTAGCAAAGTATTATTTTAAAAGAGGATATAAAATAGCTTGTCTTGGATTAGATGTTCATCGTCCAGCAGCTCCAGATCAATTAGAACAATTATGCAAAAAAATTAATATTACTGCATTTACAGATAAAAAAGAGAAAAATCCTTTAAAAATCTACAAAGAATTTGAAAATCTTTATTCTAAATATGATATTTTAATTATTGATACTGCTGGAAGAGATGCT
Source organism: Candidatus Woesearchaeota archaeon (assembly GCA_964366235.1). Classification (GTDB taxonomy): domain Archaea; phylum Nanobdellota; class Nanobdellia; order SCGC-AAA011-G17; family GW2011-AR20; genus GW2011-AR20. The sequence goes on along the minus strand of CAYITI010000054.1, from coordinate 562 downwards.
TTAACACAAGATTTAATTGATGAGTTAAAAAAATTAAATAATGAAATCAAGCCAGATGAAAATCTGCTTGTAATCAGTGCAGATATAGGGCAAGCTGCTGAAAATTTAGCCTTAGGGTTTCATAATGCCTGCAATGTTACTGGAGTAATCATAACTAAAATAGATGGAACTGCCAAAGGAGGGGGGGCTTTAACAGGATGTTCTGTAACAAATGCAAAAATTAAATTTATAGGGATAGGAGAAAAAGTTGATGATATTGAAACTTTTAATCCAAAAAGTTTTGTTTCCAGATTATTGGGAATGGGAGATTTAGAAGCTTTGCTTGAAAAAGCAAAAGAAGCAATTACAGAAGAAGAAGCTAAAGATATATCAGAAAAATTGCAAAAAGGAGAATTTTCTTTAATTGATCTATATGAACAAATGCAAACCATGAAAAAAATGGGGCCATTGACAAAAGTTTTAGAAATGGTTCCTGGCTTTGGACAAATGAAAATGCCTAAAGAAATGCTTGAAGTACAGGAAGAAAAGTTAGAAAAATGGAAATTTATTTTAGACAGCATGA
>CAYITI010000053.1:0-4794 GCA_964366235.1 Candidatus Woesearchaeota archaeon | reverse complement strand
AAAAAGCGATATTGATATTGTTATAATTATTGATGATGTTTTAATTCACTGGGATCAAGAATTAATTGCATGGTATAGAGAAGAATTAACAAAATTAACTGCTAGTTTGAAATATTCAAAAAAATTGCATGTTAATACAGTTACATTATCAACATTTTGGAATGAAATGCTCGTTGGAGAACCTGTTGTAATTAATGTCATTAGATATGGAATTGCATTAATAGATTTTGGAGGATTTTTTGAACCATTAAAAATTTTGCTTGCTCGCGGAAAAATTAAGCCTACACCAGAAGCAATTTATAATGCATTAAGGCGTGCACCATATCATCTATCAAGAAGCAAAATGCATTTGCTTGGAGCAATAGATGCTGTTTACTGGGCTATGGTTGATAGCGCACATGCAGCGTTAATGGCAGCAAAGCAAGTTCCGCCAAGTCCAGAACATATTGCACAAATGTTAAATAATACTTTTGTTAAAAAAAATATGTTAAATGATAAATATGTTGATTGGTATAAAGAAATTTATGCATTAGCTCATCATATAAGCCATGGTGAAGTACAGAAGATTTCTGGCAAATTTCTTGAAATGTACCAAGAAAGAGCAGATAAATTCATTGGAGAGATGGCTAATTTAGTCAAACAATTAGAATAAAGAATAATTTAATAGTTCTTGTTTTTTAATTAATAAATTATTGTATTCTTGCGGGTAATTTGAAATTATTTTTGCAATTTCTGATGCAAATCCCGGAATCATAATTTCTTTTTTTGGGTAAGCTCTTTTAAAGAAGTCCATAATCTCTAATTTATAATTATCTCCATCTCTTAATTTTTTTATTTCATCGTATTGTATTGGAAAAACATATGTATTAACAATTTCCATTAAGTTTTCTTTTAATCTTTCAAAATGTGATTTATCAATAATTTCTAATCTTTCTCTTAAATATTTTCCATTAAATGGATTTAATTTTTTATATTCATTTAATGATTCCCCTGCTAACATCTTATTTTTATTTAGCCAAGGATAACCATTTTTAAAAACTTTTTTGAATATATCATAGATATTAGAGTCTTTTACAAAATTTGAGAATTCATCAGAATTTCTTTCTCGACCTCTCCAAGATGATGCTACAAAAACTAATAATTCTTCTAAATCTAAACTCGGATAAAAATTTTTCAAAGGCATTTCATATAAACCATGATGCATACATCCAAGTAAATCTGAGTTTTCCCTACCCAATTGCATCAATAAATTTTTTGTTGGTTTTGGTCTTTTCATGATTATTTTATATCCTTTAATGATTTAAGTTTTTGTTCTAGTTCTGTTTTAAAAAAAATTAAGAAGCTTTCTTTTGGGCTTCGTATTTAGCTTTAACTGATGGGCTCATCTCCTTTATAGATTCTACATTGCAGTAAGCTTGTTTTAATAATTCTTCATTTATCCTATATTTTCCATTGCTTTCTTTTAATAATTGTTTACCAATAACCCTTAAATAATTAATTCTCATTTGTTCATACATATTATTCCAATCACGTCTGAAATTTCTGTAATTATCTGTTAATCTATTTTTATTTATACTTTTGTCAGCAACAATATCTTTTCTTTCTTCTTGTTCTGCTTCATTTAATTCTTTTAAACCATTTACAGCTTCAACTAAATCTTTATTAGCTTTGTAATCTTTAGTCAAATCTAAATCTTTTATCAAACTCCCAATTAAGTGGTATAGATTAATCTCTAAATTTTGTTTTAATAATTCTTGTTTTTCATCTGCAGGCAAATCTTTTAATTTTTCTTCTAACCTTGATTTAATTTCATCTGCAGATCCTTCAATTATTTTATTAATGCCTTTGGCATAATCAGAAATTATATTGTTTTTATATTGGTTAAATGCATTATCAATTTCTCCTTTTCTTGTTTGTTGATAATTTTTAACTTCTTTTTCTACAGAAGCTTGTGTTTCATTCACAAACATTTCTGAATCATCGGGATTAATTGTCCCTCCTAATGGAATTATAAATTGAGAATCTGTAATCTCACTTCCATCTTGATTTTTCTTTAATAAACCGGCTTTGTATCTTAGATAATCTTTGCTTAATCTATCTACATTATATATATTTACAATCTTTTCTAGTCCTTGTAAATAATCTTGATTTTCTTGTGCCATTTTCTTATTTTTAAACCTCATTTACCAGCTTCTTTTAAATATTCATTAAATTCTTTTATTGTTTCTCTTATTTTATTACTATTTGATTTCATTTTTACTTAATTTATTGTTACTTTCAGGTAGTAATACTAATATATAAATCTTTCGTTTTTAAAAAATTTAGGGTTTTTCAAGATAAATTAATAATTCTAGAATTAACAACTTTCTAATTTTAGAAAAGTTTAAAAAAATTATTCTAATTCAAAAACAACATTTACATTTGCACGAACTTCCAAATTACCCGGTAAAATTTCCGTTGCCAATGCTTCTTTTACAGCTATTCCGCTTTCAGCCCTGTAATATGGTCGTGGAAAGTATCTATAATCTGATACTGTAACAGAGCTTACTTTTCCTAATTTGCTGTTTAATCCTTGTGCTGTTGCTTGTGCTTTTATTTTTGCATCTTCAGAAGCTTTACTTATTGCTTCTACTTTAATTTGATTTTGTTTTTCTTGGGATAATTCAAAATTAATGCTTTGGATATTTGTTGCACCCGCATTAATACCCACATCAACTATTTTTCCAATTATTGCAAAATCTTTTGTTTTTATTTTTAATATATTTACTGTTTTATAGCCTTTAAGTTTCTGCCCGTTTTGTGTGTAATCATATTCTGGATAAATATTATAGCTTGATGTTTCAATATTTTCTTTATTTATATCATTTGCTTGCAATGATGTTAAAACTCTATTTATTAACAAACTATTTTCATTTTTTGAAGATTCTGCACTGTCTTTTAGAGTTTCTATTCCAATATAAACACTTGCTTCATCAGCTAATGCGTCTATCTTAGATTCTCCAATAACATTTATTGTTGTTTTTTCTTTGTCTGGAAATTTATTATAAAATACAAAAGCTCCAGCTAATATAATTATTATTAATACCAAGCTAAATATTAATTTATTATCTTTCATCTTAATAACCTCTGTATTACAGAAATTAACCTATATAAATACCCTTTGATTACTTCAATTTAAATTGAAGTTATTATACGCCAAGGCAGGGATTTGAACCCCGAAGTCCTTGCAGACACAAGCTTTCTATTCCTGGTTCCAGGTTCGCATTATAAAATCTTGCGCAATACCAGGTTATGCGACCTTGGCTTAAGAAATCAAATTTTTAATCAATATATAAAATTATTCAATTACACCAATAGAAATCTGTATGCTTTCTGGTATTGGAACCCGCATTATCAACCTCAATGATCTTTCATTAGCATCTAAATCAATTAATTTTTTATGGATTCTCATTTCAAATCTATCAAAAGTAGCTTTTCCCTCGCCATCTGGACTTTGCCTTGTTGTTATTTTTAATCTTTTGGTTGGCAATGGTATAGGGCCATGAACTTTTATTTTAGTTTTTTCAGCTATATCTAATATACTTTTAGTTATTTCATTTAAATCATCAATGTTATTGCTCGCTAAACTTATTCTTGTTTTTGGCATTAGTTTGCATTAAAATTTGATATTTATAAATCTTATTAATTATAAGTTTTTTAGAAAAGTCTCTTAAATCTTCCAGCTTTTAAATCAGATAAATTACTAGCAAATTGTCTAATTAAATCAAAATCTAATTGCTCTAGCCCCTTAAGTTTCTCATATTCTAATTTTGGTACTGTTATCATTCCCATGTTATTATTTAAATATGTATCTATATAAAATTTACGTTTTTTAAGGCTACGTGTAAAAAGTTTCCATAATTTTTTATAAGAAGAATTAACTCATTACTTTCTTAACGTAATCAATGCACATTCCTGCAGCTACAGTATTTCCAGCATCCCTTATAGCAAATCTTGCCATATGAGGGATATCTGATTGCTTTTCAACTACCAATGGTTTTGCTGGTTTTACTTTTACAATAGCAGCATCACCATTTTTTAGCATATCTGGTTTCTCTTGCAATGTTTGACCTGTAGCAGGATCTAATTTCTTAACCAATTCTGTAATTTGACAGGCAACCTGTGCTGTGTGAATATGGAATACAGGAGTATAACCTACAGTCATAACTGTTGGATGATTTAATACAACTATTTGAGCTGTAAACTCTGTTACAACAGTTGGAGGATTATCAACATGCCCGAGAACATCTCCCCTTGCAATGTCTTTTTTATTTATTCCTCTTACACTAAATCCTATGTTATCTCCTGGTTCAGCTTGCTGCATTTGTTCATGATGCATCTCTATACTTTTAACTTCTCCAGTAACTCCTTTACCTTCTCTTGCTGGTGTAATTATTACTTTATCATTCACTTTCATAATTCCAGTTTCAACTCTTCCAACTGGAACGGTTCCAATACCTGTAATGTTGTAAACATCTTGTAATGGAAGTCTTAAAGGTAAATTTGTTGGTTTTTCAGGTTCTTTAAACAAATCAAACATTTCAATTAAACTTGGACCATTATACCATGTCATTGAAGAAGATTTTTTTACAATATTCTCTCCTTTTAATGAAGCTATAGGAACAAAATTAGTTTGATCTGGCTTATAACCAACCATTTTTAAAACTTGAGAAACTTGAGCTTTAACTTCTTCAAATTTCTTTTGATCATAATTAACCATATCCATTTTATTTACTGCAACTGCTAATTGTCCAA
>CAYITI010000052.1:0-4946 GCA_964366235.1 Candidatus Woesearchaeota archaeon | reverse complement strand
TGTGACCTTAACTTTTAAACACCAATTGGTGAAAAGCTAGGCAAAATAAAGAATAAAAAGAAATATTTAAGATTTACTGAAGTAATTTTAAGTCAATTGAACCTTTCTTTGCAGTTTTATAAAATTCAAGTGCTTTTCTTACTTCTTGCGGATTCATTATTTTTGCTTCTTTAACTATTTCTTCTAACAAAGAGCCAAAATTTTGCGCGCGCACCCCAAGCAAACAACAGTCGTAGTCCGAGTAGTTCCCAGCATTAGCGTCAAACCTACCGACCGAGTTCCTAAGGAACCAGCCACGCATTAAGGGTTTATTTTGGTCATTTGGTGGCAAATAAACTCCCATGTTTTCATTATAATTATTATTATCATAAAATTCTTCTGCTTCTGCAAATATTGCATCTGCATATTCATTTAATAATGATTTATCTTCCTGAGCTAATTTCAGCCATATAGGATGCTGCTTAGCTTTTTCTTTAGTTAAATGTTTTCCAGAAACTATTTTATTTCTTTTAATGACTTCATGCTCTTTGCTTAATTGCTCATATTGCTCTGAGCTTAATATTAAGCTTCCATTGGTTAATTTAGAATCTTGATCAATATTTAATAACTCTTGTGAATTTGGAACAACAATTAATTTATTGCCATGATAAGCTAATCCATCTGCCGTATCAAAATATTTTTTTAACCAGAAATTGATTTCATCTTTATCTTTGCCTTGAATAGCTTGTAATCTGTATTGCATTATGTCCTTGCTAGTTAAAGGTTGTAATCCTTCTTTAACTAATAAAGGCATTTGAGTATTATATCCACCTTCAAATACTTTATAATTTTGAATTAATTTTGTTTTCATTTTAATTTAACTCTAAAATCAGTAAAACTAGGTAGTATATAAATATTTCTATTTTAGCCACTTTTAAGTGGTTATTGATTATTTTCTAATAACCTAAAACATACTGTTGATCTGTAAACTTGCCTGCTTGTCATTCTACTTGTCTTATATAGGCTTCGAGACCTTGTTATTGTTCCATGAAATCTTTGTTTTAATTTTTTTCCAAGTTGAATCATAAAAAATTTATTTGTTAAATACAAATCTATTCCAAATTTTTTGATTATCTCTCTGGTTATGAAAACATTGCCTGCTTTTTCTATTTCTCTATAAACATATCCAAGGATTTCTTGATTATTGGGGCGAATTTGCAGTATTCCTTCATAAGATCTTGAAGTTGTATAAATCATGTTTTAAATACGATAGCATGAGGGATGTTTTGTATTTTAATTATATTTTCCTTGTCAATTATTCCTGCTTTGATCGCTAGTTTTATTGATTCTTTGCCTGTTATGTTGAGATTTCTTGCATTTCTTAATATTTTTATAACATCTTCGTCTTTCATTAATTCCCCTTTATAAAATCTTTCAGTAATATTCAATTTTAATTTATTTTCAGAAAATTTTCTGCCAATTAAATTTTCATCACAGATTGCAACAATTTCGTTTTGTTCGGTTTTGTTTATTTTTAAATAAATCATATTTTAGTTCTAACCGGATTTTTTGCACCACAAGCAGTGCATTTCATTACTGTAACTCTTTCTTCTTTGACCAATAAGGTATCTGGTTTTTTGCATAATCTGCAAAGCACAAATTCCTGCGCATATTGCTCTATCTTTGAGTTAATTAATGCTGATGATAATTTTCTTCCTAAAATTAGCCTTGGTCCATCTACATTTCCGGGTGTTGCTAATTCTTTTAACAAATATTTAAGTAAATGCTCCTGCGGGCGGTTAAATGTTTTGACTATATTAACAAAATTTGAAATTATTGTTTTATTCCCCTGAACATGGCCCAATGCTTTAGGCATTTCAAATCTTTCTGTTGTTTTTTTTATTTCAGGCAGATTAGATTTTGCTTTTTCTAATAATTCTTCGTATGTCTCCATAATATTTTGTTAGAAATTAAGTTTTTAAATGTTTTTATAATAACAATCTATACTTTCTTTTGATTTCATAAATCTGTCCCTCTTTAATTAATTCTTCAATAATATTGTTTAAATCTTCTAGATTAGAGTGCAATTGTAATTTAATCTCTTCTAAATTAATTCCTGATTTCCCTTCATATTTTTCCACTAAATTTAATATTTCATTTCTTAGACTGTTAGAATTAATGCTTATTTCTTCATAATCTGCTTTTTGCTCTTTCTCATCTATGATATCTATTTCTCCTGATAATCCGCATTCTTTAATTAATTCTAATTTTCTTAATAATTCCTGATTTGGAGAAACTTTTTTTGCAATTTCTGGCAAAATATAGATTTCATCATTATATTTCTTTATTTTTCCTATAACCAAAATCATATCCCCAATATTAATATCATTTAATATTTTAGTATCTTCTCTCCATGTCTTTAATCTGATTTGCGCTGAATCATCATCTATGATTATTAAAAGATAATTTTTATCTTCACTTTGAAATTTATTTATTACATTTGCTATTATATTAACTCTAGAAATTTGCTTGTCATTTAATAAGATATAGTTTGATTCAAATTCTCCAGTTCTTTGCATAAAATTTTCTTCTTTTAAGCTGCTTAACCATAATTTATGCGCAATTCTCCTAGTTATTTGTTCCATTATAATCTGCTTATGAACCCCCTCCTAGGTTCAAATACATCGGCTTCGCGTTTTAATTGTTCAATAATTTCCTCAACCTGAGCTTCATTTATATTATGTTCAGACGCTTCTGCCATGATATCAGTAATTGGTATTATTTTTCCAACTTTATTTTCTAATTTTTTTATTATCTCCCTTATTGTAACAATTCTGGAACGCTGAGATGCTGTGACTCCTGTTGCTATCCTATCAATATCAATCTGTCCTGTCTCATAATCAAATCCTACCTGCATTAAGCAATGTTTTAATAATTCAATTGCCCTTTTTGAATCATCTTTTGTAACTTTGCTTGATAATCTTGTTTTGGCTGAAGCTTCTGATAATCTCACTAAAGCCTCTAATTGTCTGGCGCTTATCGGTATTGGCCTGATTTCTTCATCCCCTTTTTGCCCGGAATTTCTTAAACCCACATAAAAATTCTTGATTTCTTCTATAGCTTCATTTGTAAGATGAGGCGAAACTTTTTGCTTTGCATAAGATAAATATTTTTTTAATAATTCTCCAGAAATTTCCTGCTTTATATCATCTGGATTCTGCTGGATATTTAAAACATGTCCTGCTATCTTTTCGTCTAATTCCTTGCTTGGCAAATCTCTAATTGGAAATATCAAATCAAATCTGTTAATTAATGTAGCTGGAAGATCAATTTGTGCAGCTATTGAAGTATAAGGATCAAATCTTCCTAACTTTGGGTTTGCTGCTGCTAAAAGTGTTGTTTCTGTTCTTAATGTTGCTTGTATATTGGCTTTTGAAATACTAATTCTTTGTTGTTCCAAAGCTTCATGCAAAGCATCTCTATCTTCGCTAGACATTTTATCTAATTCATCAATAATGGCTATACCTCCATTTGCTAGGACCAATGCTCCTGCTTCTAATGCCCAGCCACGTAAAAATTCATCCTTAACTACACTTGCAGTCAACCCGGCAGATGATGCACCTTTCCCAGAAACTAATCTTGCTTTAGGAGCAATTTTTGAAATGAAGGTAAGCATCTGCGACTTTCCTGAATTATGACAGACAATTCCATTAGCAATAAATGTCTGGCTTAAAGGAACTTCAAAATCATATACATCCATAATTCCATTTGGAATAATCTCTTTAATTTTTTCATATCTTTGAAATAATTTTCTTTTTTGTTTTCTATTTTTAATAACATCTAAAACTTTGTTTAATGCATTTTTCTTTTTTATAGAATTAAATCCAATATACTTAGCAAATAATTCAATATCATTTGCCCTTCTTATGCATAAATTATCTTCAATTATCCTGGATTGAATGCCAAAATAAAGAAATAATAACTGCACATCTTGCAATAAATCTTTACTGCGAGATTTTAATTGTATTGAAGTTCTTCCTCTTCCATTTCCAAATGCGCATCCATCTGCTTCAAAAAGCCAGCTTATAAATTTAGCAACAATATTATTAGGGCTTTTAAATATTTCTTGAGGGACTCTTTTATTTGATAAAAATGATAAAGAATAAGCTACTTGTCTGCTGTTTATTTCCAATAAATGCGTTACTTGTTTTGAAATAAATTTTCTTAAGTATTTTCCATCACTTATTACTTTCATTTGCGGATTGTTGTTTCTGGTAAAATAAACCGGGTGGATGTTAAATGTTTTTTCCCATAATTCAGAGATTTTTTCAATTAAATCAATCTCTTCATTGTTGATGTAGCAAGTTACCCTATCTCCATTTGGATGAATATTTCCATCTCCAATAATATAACCATATAAAGAAGCTAATTCTGGCGTAATCTTCTCTGGAAGAGAAACTTCTTTTAAAGGTCTAGATTTTTTTTGTAATTTAAAAAAATTAGTTTTAGAATATATTTTGAAATTATTTGGTATCTTTGGCATTACTCTTATTTTGGTGCCTAATAGAATTTCGTCTGCTCTTTTCCAACCCTGTTTTGTTAATAAAGGCTGATTATATGTGCAAACGATTTTTTTCCCAGTTTCTGTAACTATTTTTAAAACAGGCTGTTGCTTGTAATGATGAAAAACTGTTGCAATATCATAAGGTTTATCTCTTCCATTCTTTCTTATTTTAGTGACATATTCTTTTATTTTTTGTAAATGATTATTTCCAAGATTTTTTATTTTTTCCATTCCTTTACTATATAATGCAACCTGAGAATCTCCTGAAATACATCCTGGATCGCCACAAAGTAATATATGGATGTCTCCTCTTGTCGTAGTTCCATCATCCTTAATTTTTCTTACCCCCCCCATTAACTGCAATACCAAGGCTTCTTTTACTTTTTCATGGCCATAAATGCTT
>CAYITI010000051.1:4631-5045 GCA_964366235.1 Candidatus Woesearchaeota archaeon | reverse complement strand
ATATTACTCCTTAAAAGAGAAAAATGACACATTAATTGATGATTTTAAAAAAAAGTTCTTTGGATATGCAAAAAAAGATGAAGATTTTGATGACAGATTAAAAGAGAAAGATTCAATAGATAAATGTTGTTTTTTACTCTCTACTTATTCTTTAGAATCTAAAAATAAATATGGCTATAATGAATTGCTTAATTCTTTACATGCAATCTCAGCTTATAACTATGGTCCAGAAGCTTTAGAATATAAACATAATGGATTTCCAAAATCTGGAGAAACAATAAATCATGTATCTGAAGCAGCAAAATTTTATTGCAAGATTAACGGCTTTAATCTTTGATTATCTACTATTCTTAACATTTACTTTTTTGCAATATTTTCTTACAGGACATTTGCTACAAAATAGATCGGAAGAGC
>CAYITI010000051.1:0-4621 GCA_964366235.1 Candidatus Woesearchaeota archaeon | reverse complement strand
CAAAATGGGCTTACCGGAACGCAAATGTTTTGCCCAAATGCAACAAAATTATTATTTAATATTTGCCAATACTTTTTTGGAATAATTTTCATTAATTCTTTTTCAGTTTCCTCTGGCTTTTTTGTTTTAATCCAACCCAATCTATTTGGAATTCTATTAACATGAACATCTACTGGAATATGATTTTCATCAAAATGACCATAAGTCATGACAATAGCACTTGTTTTAGGACCAACTCCCTTTAATTTCATTAACTCTTCCCTTATTCTTGGAACTTTTCCATCATATTCTTTTAACAAAATTTTAGAAATTTCTTTAATACGCTTGGCTTTTGTTTTATAATAATTAGCTGGTAAAATCAACTTACCAATTTCTTCTTCACTTAATCTAACCATCTCTTCTGGCGCATCAGCTTTTGCAAATAATCTTTTGCTAGACTCTGCTGTAACTTGATCTTTTGTTCTTAAGCTTATTAAACAAGAAATCAAAACTTTATAAGGATCATTTAATTTTTCTCCAATTTCAGTTACAATTGGATTTTTATATTTTTTAACTGCTTTATTGATTAATTTAATGACCTTAATAATCTCTCTTTTATTTACCATATTAAAATTAAGGAATAAAGAATTTATAAATATATTTTATACCTGGAATGAAAGTTTATTAATCTTACTTAAACACCTCTCCTGTTTCTTGACTCCAAAATAATAAGTCTAATTCATCCATATCAATGTTTATCTTTTTGCTGAAATCAATAAATTTTTGCTCTATCTCAAAATATTTTTTTGGTGTTAATGTTTTAGGAATTTCATCAATAATATTTAATTTATGCAAATTCTTTAGAATATGCCTGTCTAGAATTGCTAAATTTCTGTGGCCAATATTACGTAAGAAATGACTGCTTTCTTTATAGCCATACCCTTTGACATTTTTGACTAAAAATTCCCTTAATTCTCTATCATCTTTAATTTCATCTAATTTTTCCTTTATCAAAGGCCATTTCTCTTTAAACTCTAGTAAATACTTGCTTTTATTTATATGAAATCTTATTCTATCATTTAAATAATTTATAGGATTAATCTCTTTATTAAAAAAATCTTTTTCCTTTAATAATAAAATAGCTTTCCAGCATTGTTTTGCAGAACTTTGAGGTGTTAAAATACAAAAACAAGCTTCATAAAAATAATCTTCTTTTTTTATATTAGAAAAATCTTCTAATCTTTTTTTAATTATATCTTTTCTTTTTTCGTATTCTTTTAATAAATCCATAATAAAATTTAATGTAAAATGTTTATAAATACTTTCCTTTAAATGGAATTTTTATATTATTTTTATAAAAGAACATAAACCAAGTTTCTGGATTTTTAGAATCTTTAGGATAATTCCACTTATTATTAAATTCTTCATAGGTTTCTGTTTTTATACCCCCTCCTTCGCTAGCGGGATCAAAAACATAAATAGAATGATTATAAAAATAACTTAAGACATAATGTCCATCATAATCTTCATTAAATCCGAATGGCCTATGAATAATTGGCCACATATCATCATCAATTAAAGTTTTAATTTCATTGATATTACCATGTTTTCTGCTGAATGTTTTTAAACCAAAATACCTCCCTATATTCGCGATATCATTAACACCAATCCCTTTTCTTTTAATATCCCGAGATGGATTATAATATTTTATTATATCAACTAAATTTTTTTCACCTTCTTTGATATTATAAATATTATAAAGAATATTTCTAGCTATAGAAGCTCCACAAGTTTCTAGTGTTTCTTGTTCAAAAAATTCAATCATTTGAAAAATAAGAGTTTATCATCTTTTTTGTATTTAAATCTTAATTAAAGCTTCAAGAACTTCTTTTGCATGATTTTCTGGTTTAACTTTTTCAAAAATATATTTAATTTTTCCGTCTTTTATTATAAATGTTGTTCTATTTATGCCATAAAATTCTTTTCCATATATTAATTTCTTACAGTAAACATTATATTTTTTAGAGGTCTCTGCATTAAAATCACAGAGTAGAGGAAAGTTTAAATTAAATTTAGACAAAAATTTTTCATGAGACTTTTGATCATCTAAGCTTACACCCAATAAAATAATATCTTTTTTCTTAAAATTTGCAATATTATCACGAAAACTACAGGCTTCTTTTGTACAACCAGGAGTATTGTCTTTTGGATAAAAATACAGCACAATTGTTTTATCTTTATAATCTTTAAGTTTGACTAAATTACCAATATTATCATACAATTCAAAATCAGGCGCTTTATCATTAATTTTAAGCATTTTTTAATAATTCTATCGGCTTGCGATTATCATAGCCAGAATCAGCTTCATGCCAGTATTTTATTTCTGGTTCATTAATCTGCCAGCATAAGAAAATTTCTTTACCTTCATACATCGAATAGAAATCAACCAAACCAAAATTTAAATCTTTTACAATTGCACCATAATTTAACAACTCTTCCAACAATAAATAAAATTCATAATATAATTTATGCTTGTTTTTTCTTGAATTTATTTCATTAAGAACATACTGAAAATCGTCATCATATTTAATATTAATACTATCAACTAATTTTATCGCCCTGCTTATTTTGATTAATTTATTTAACTTTACACTAATTTGAGGAAGCAGTTTTTGAACTTCCGGAAATGTAAAATATTTCTTTTTCATGTTTTAAACCCAAACAGCTAAAATTCCTCCATTTATCAGCAAAACAACCAAATAGTGGGAAATGTTCAATAAATATAAATTAACTGATTTTCCTTCCCATAATATGCTTCCGATCATTGTTGTTACGAAAAATCCCAGCCAAATCCAAAATCCAGCCAGCATGCCTTGAGCAAAAGTAGCTGAATCTGTATAATCAACAAAATGAGCTAAGACATAATTCATTAACAATGCCATAACAAACATAATAAAATAGCTTTTAGCCATTCCTTTCTTTTTAGCTTTGTCAATTGTTTTTTTTGTGAAACCCATTAATTTTATCCAAGCTTTACCAAAAAAAGGACCATACCATAAACTTCCAATTATCATAGAAATAAATCCAGCGACTAAAACAGCTAAATAATTTATATCTGGTTGTGCCATTAATATCACTTCTTTAATGTTAAGATTAACTTATTAATAAACCTTGTTATTTAGATGGCTCTCGAGTAATATTGCATATAATTCCTGTTAAGTTATTTTCCAGCTAGGTGGCTTAACGATAGAACACAAAATACAAAATTATCAAACTACAAGAATACATAATTACAGAATTGAAACTGTATTTATGAAAATTAAAGATAGAGTTCTTGATTTTAGAGGATTGAAAGCTCTTTGGTCTGCTCCAATAATAATGAATGCTCTAATCATTCAGCATAACTTTATAGAAAATCATTCAACAACAGATGAAGTTCCTTCTGAAAGAGCAGGAGTTAATTTAGAATTGGGAGAAAATAGATGGCTGGATTTGATTAGATTAAGTATGAACTAGTCTATAATTTCATCGACGTTTTCTTTTTTTGTTTATTGGTTGTAATAATATACGTAGCCACCATAATTAAAATTCCACCAACAACTGCTAGAAATGTCGGAACTTCTTTGAATATTATCCAAGCGAAAATAACTGAAAAAACAATGTCTAACATAATAATAATACTTCCTTTCTGAGCATTAATTTTACCAAACCCACTAAAAATTAATATAAATGGAATTGCAGTAAATACAGAACCAAGTAAGATAATTATACCAGTATCAAATAAGGAAAACTTTGGGAAATCAATGAATAACAAGGGCAAAACAAAAGGTATTGCAATCAAATTTTGCCAGAATGTTAATGAAACTTTATCATATTTTTTAAAAGTTTTAGATAAAGTATATACTAAACCCATTCCTATTCCCGCACCCAATCCTGCTAGTGAACCAATTAAACTTTCTCTTAAAAATAAGTTCTGAGGTGAAACAATAAAAATAACTCCTAAAAATGCTATTATTAATGCAAAAATAGTTCTTTTAGATATCTTTTCTTTGAGGATAAAGTAAGAAAATATAACTATCCAAATTGAACTAGAGTAAAGTAATAGAACTGCGGAGGCAATTGTTAGAAATTGAATTGCTAAGAAATACCCTAAAATAATAAATCCATGAATTGCTCCAAATAAAATCATTTTTCTTTTTTCAAATTTCAATGGTTTTATAGAGTATTTTCTAAAAAATATAGTAAAGATAAAAATACAAATTGTGGCTACTAAAACTCTAAAAAAAGAGAGGTTATAAGGTCCCAAGTTCCCTCCAAACCTTACAACAATAGGTAATAATCCGAATAACAATGAGGCAAAAAATACCTCTATTAGGCCAACAGTTTCTTTATTCATGATAGAAATATAAACTTCTTAGATTTAATAAGGTTGCTAAATTTATTTTTCTTGATTAAAAGGTGACGTTTACTTTACAGCTCACAAAATAGTGAGCTGTAAAGTTAAAGGGAGCTAAATGCTTACTTTTTCTTCCAAAAGAATCCCGCTTTGCTTTCTAATCTTTCAATTTTATTTTCTGATTGAAGTTCCATTAAAACTCTATACAAAGCATGCCAATTTATTACTTTGTCCGCTTTCTTTTGT
>CAYITI010000050.1:2918-5141 GCA_964366235.1 Candidatus Woesearchaeota archaeon | reverse complement strand
GAATCTGTTCGCGCTTTTAATGCTCTTAATAAAAATTCTCTCATGAAATTAATTTAAATGTTATTAATAAAAGCTTTTCTAATTATATTACTTTGTGCTTTCATAATGTTGTTTAATTTCATCTGCTGTTAATGCACGGTTATAGACACTAAATTCATCTATTTTACCTTTAAAAAAGATATTATTTGAACATAAAGTTCTACCAATAGATGCACTTGTACTCGAACTTACACTATGGGCTCCAATATCAGAGTTGCTAGCAGGAGTTTTCTCTATGCTGTTTTCATATATTTTTAATGTATCTCCCAGCCATAAGTCATCAAGAATTCCATAGCTGCTTGGGCTCTTTTACCTCTTTTATTCATAATTAAAAAAATAGATAATCCTATTTAAACTTATTTAAAGATCTCTCAATTCTTAAGATTTCATTAATTTCTTCTGTTGATATTGCACAGCCCTTTAATCTTAATCCCCATAAAATTCCATCTAATAATTCTCTTTTAAGATTATTTTCAATTATTTTTTTACTTTTCTCATAATCTTTAAATAATCCAAATTCAAATGCCATAATCATTAATTCAGAACTCCTTAATATCTTAACATTTTTAGTTTCTTTTTTAAAATAATTCAAATTTTCTTTATTTATTGTTATTTTAGTATGCAATTTTTTTTCTAATAAATGTTTCAATTTTAAGCTATCTTCAATTAATAATCTAGTAGTGCGCTCGTCTATAACTAAAGCATCCGCCTCTATTAACAATGTTAATGCTAAAGATTCAACCTCCGCCTTATGCAATATTATAATATTATGGTTATCAGCTTGAAAAATATTATTTGCTAATGTCATCAAATAGTTGGTTTTATCATTCAAATCCCGATTAAACAATTTAATGCTTCCGTCAGCAATATATTCTGCCAACTGAAATGCCTCTAGCTTAAACTTCTTGCTTTTTAAGGGATCATCAATAATTTCTTTTAATACCTCATTGCTAATAAAAAATTCTCCCATATAAATTTTTTTCAAATTACTTAAAACATTCAATAAATTGTTTGTTACTATGCTTATAACGCTGCTTGAATCAAAAACTAAGGCTTTCATACAAATAAGCTCCTTGCGAATTTTATTCTTTTATTTATATCCATTGAAATATTTTCTTCAACATCTGAAATCCCGGTTTTTCCTGCATAATCCATTAGCTCCCATTTGCTGACTCCAAGCAATTCAGCTGTTCTGCCAATAGAAATACCATGCTCATATAATCTGGAACCTTTGGCAATTTGTGCTTGTTCTATTACTTCTTTAACATACTTTTTTAAATTACTTGATAACTTATCAATTACATTTAAAATATTTTTAATTGAATTCTGATATTCTTTAACGTTGTCTTTTTCTAAAAATGATTTGGCATTCTTTAAATTTGATGAACAATTCTCATAAAAGATACCCCAGTCCTTATAATACTTATATTGTGTTCTTTCAAATATCTTGCTTAAAGCATAACAAACTGTGGCAATAGAAATTGCATTTTCATCTTGAAATATGCTTGAGGAATGTAAAGTTTCATTGCTTATATCGCGTAATTTAACAACATCATTGCTTTCAATTGCTGATAAAGCTTGATTTATAACATTTAAAATATCCTCTTTTACTTGTTTAATCATGCTATTGACAATTATTATTAATATTTAAATTTAATTAAACTCTATTTTACGAAAAGATATTTTAACAAATTCTTTATAAATGATAAATACAAAATAAATTTATGAAAGAGAACATTTTATTCCCTTATAAAGAGATTAGAAAAACACAAGACAGCTTGATTAATGATGTTTTAGAATGTTTAACCAGCAAAAAACATTTAATTGCACATGTCCCGACAGGCGTTGGAAAAACTGCAGGAGTTCTAGCACCTTTATTAAAATATGCCATTGAAAATAAATTAACGATTTTTTTCTTAACTCCCAAGCACACACAACATAAGATTGTAATCGAGACATTAAAATTAATAAAAGAAAAATATAAAATTAATATTGTTGTTGCGGACTTTATCGGCAAAAGGCATATGTGCTTGCAGCAGAATGCTTCTTCATTGGGCAATGCTGAATTTCATGATTTTTGCAATCATCTTGTCGAGAATAAAACATGCGAGTTTTATGAAAAATTTCACCTCAATAAAAATTCCTACTTTCCTGATTATATGAAAAATTTATCTCCGTCAGCTG
>CAYITI010000050.1:0-2908 GCA_964366235.1 Candidatus Woesearchaeota archaeon | reverse complement strand
TGTCGAAAAAATTATTGAAATTGGGAGGGAAAATTCATTTTGTCCTTATGAGATAAATGCAGAATTAGCAAGAAATGCCAATGTTATAATAGCAGATTATATGCATATTTTAAGCCCTTATATTAGGGATCATTTTTTTAAGAAAATAAACAAGGATTTAGATGATTCAATTTTAATATTTGATGAAGCTCATAATATCAATGAAAAAGCGCGGGAATTGCTGACTTTAAATTTATCAACATATCTTCTTGAATTGGCAATAAAAGAAGCTAAAAAATTTCAATTCCCAATAATAGAAGATTTAGAAAACATTAAGAATATTTTAATAGAGCTAAATAAAAAAATTCCAGATAAAGGAAGTGAAATATTAATCAACAAAGAGGATTTTTCAGGCAAGATTTTTAATTATCCTGAATTAAATAATAATTTAGACTATTATTCGGAAATTGTTCTTGACACGCAAAAAAGGAGCTTTATTCATAATATTTCAAATTTTCTTAGAAACTGGCTTGGGAAAGATGAATCCTTTATAAGGATATTAAACCACGATTATTTAAAAAATAATACCCTGTTTAATATTAATCTAAATTATAAATGCCTTGATCCGAGCTTAATTACTAAACCATTAATTGAGAATTCTAAATTAGTTATATGCATGTCTGGGACTTTAACCCCAACTTTAATGTATAAAGATTTGCTTGGCTTTAATGAAGTTAAACTTGTAGAGTATGAAACCCCCTTTCCAAAAGAAAATCAAATTAATTTAATTGTTCCAAATATAACAACTAAATTTACATTAAGAAACAAATTTATGTATAAAAGAATTGCAAAAGAATGTGCAGACATTGTAAATATAACCCCAGGCAATTCAATTGTATTTTTTCCAAGCTATGACTTAATGAATAGCATTTATGATGATTTTGTAAAATTGTCTGATAAAACAATCTTCCGGGAAACTAAAAATATATCTAAATTAGAAAAAGAAGAATTAATTGAAAAATTTAAGAGTTTCTCTAAAATTGGCTCAACTTTATTAGCAGTAAGCTCAGCTAATTTTGGCGAGGGAATCGATTTAATTGGAGATTTTCTAAAATGCGTTATTATTGTTGGAATTCCATTATCAAAACCAAATTTAGAAACACAAGAATTGATTAGATATTATGATAAAAAATTCGGTAAAGGCTGGGATTATGCATACACATTTCCAGCAGTTATAAAAGCATTGCAAAATGCAGGCAGATGCATAAGGTCAGAAACAGACAAAGGGGCAATAGTTTTTTTAGATGAGCGTTATTCCTGGCCAAAATATTTAAATTGCTTTCCAAAAGATAGAAATTTTATAATAACTAAAACTCCATTAGAAAAGATTAAGAATTTTTTCATATAGTTTATTGTATGAAAATAAAACAACTATTAATAAATACAGGAGTGTCTTTTCTTACAATTTATCAATTAACTCGCTCAGAGATATATCCTCAATATCATAAGAATTTAGATGAAAACCTAAAAAAACTTATAGAATTTGTAAAAGAATATCCAGATGAATATAAACAACAGCTTGGATCAGATAAAGATTTTTATAAGAAATATTATAAAAAAATAAAAATTGAAGATATAATTTATGATATATATTATTTTGATTTGGGTGATTCAATTAAAATTAATGATAAGGTATTGCTAAATGCTGATCAAAAAATTGGGCATGGAGATGAATTTTACTTAGAAATAAAATTCTGGGATAAAACAAAATATGCTTTTCAAGATTGGAATATAGACGGTTTATCTAAAAATTTAGTTAATAAAAAATATTATGATGTGGTTAATGGTTTGCCTATCAAAACAAACGGACTTGTTGTTGATTTATCCACCAAAGAGATTAATGAAGCAAATGAAATTTATTATAATCACATAGATAATATTGTTTCTTCCATAAATAAAAAATAATTGTTTAAAATTCTTGCAATTAGTCAGCGATATAAATTTTGTTCCAATTCTATATTTCTTCAATATTTGATAATTAAATTTTAATGAGTTAAAACTTTTGTCATCTACCAAATCACCGATAACTTTATAAATAAATTTTAGAGCATCTAAATAAAAATGGAAAACATAAAAGGCATTGTAAGAATATCTAATTTTGATATATTTGGGGATAAAACAATTTACAATGGATTAAGAAAAATTAAAGGCGTAAGTTTTATGTTTTCTAATGCAATTTGCAATGACCTAAATCTTGATAAAGACAGAAAAATCGGCACTTTAAATGAGGAAGAAATAAAAAAAATTGAATCTTTAATAGAGCATCCAGATAAGTTTCCTATTTGGTTATTAAATCGCAGGAAAGATTTTGAAACAGGAAAAGATCTGCATTTAACCGGCGCGAAATTAACATTAAGCAAAGAATTTGATATTAAAAAATTAAAGAGAATTAAATCCTACAGGGGATTAAGACATGCAATTGGACAGCCTGTAAGAGGGCAAAGAACCAGGAGTCACTTTAGAACTGGAACCAGCGTTGGTGTTCAAAGAAAAGCAGTAGTAAAAGCTCAAAAAGCCGAAGGTAAAGAAAAAAAGGATAAAAAGTAAATGGGAGACCCAAAAAAATTACATAAGAAATATGAAACTCCAAGACACCCTTGGGAGGCTTCTAGAATTGAGGCAGAACGTCCTTTGATGAAGGGATATGGCTTAAAAAATAAAAAAGAGATCTGGAAAGCACAATCATTATTAAGAAAATTCACAAGGCAGGCAAAAAGCCTTTCAACTATTAAAACCAAACATGATGAAAATGAAAGGCAGCAACTGCTTAATAGGGTAATTAAATTAGGATTATTAAAACAAGGGCAGAATAGAGAAGATGTTTTAGAATTGAATGTAAGAGATATCTTAAAGAGAAGATTACAAACTT
>CAYITI010000049.1:1575-5305 GCA_964366235.1 Candidatus Woesearchaeota archaeon | reverse complement strand
CCAGATAAAATTATGTTTTTTATTATTTTTTAAAGTTAGGGGTACATGACCGAATCTCATCCTATACTTATTTACCTCTTCTTTTTTAACAGAAGGAACGTAAACAATAATCTGGCCACCTCTTTCTAGAGCGTATTTTTTTGGAATATATGGTTCTATAGTAATCAGCTCTTTATCGTTTTGATTCATAAAGATAAGTTCTGCTTGATATAACTCAGAAAAAGGAACTACTCTGTAATTAGCACTTGTTCTGCTAATGCCTTGCCATTCTAATCCAACATAATGTTCACCATATCTAACCTTGCTTAAAGCTTCAATAAACAATTTTTCGGGTGCTGCCTCATCGTTTATGGCATCATCTAATGAATCATAACGCTTTAATTTTATTAAATTACCTTTATGAAGCTGTTTTAATGGAGAGTAATGTATTGGAATGATATCATAATTTGCTTTTATCTTAAGAACTTTATCCTTGCCAAAATTTCTTATCAATCTATCCAAATAACTGCTTTTCTTCTCTTCTCTGGCTTCATCATAAATTTCTGAGACTATAATTTCTCTATCTTTTAAAATCTCTTTTACAGTTGGTCTTTTTAATATATCTTCTAATCTCATAATAATAATAAATCGGAAAAATATAAAAATCTATTTCTTTAAATTTAAATGAATTAATAATATTACCCCAATAACATTAAACATATCAGCTAAATTAAATACAGGCCAAAACTTTAAATCAATAAAATCACGAACATAATCTAAAAAAATTCTATCTATTAAATTACCTATTGCACCAGCTAATATAAAACTTAATCCTAATCTTAAATTCTTGTATTTATAATAATAAAAACAAATTACAATTACAGCTAAACTTACAATAATTAAAAATGTAGTGTAACCCTGCAATATTCCAAATGCAGCGCCATAATTTTTCACATTTCCAAATAGATATTTTGTTAATTGATCAAGCAAAATTAGTAAAATTATGATTAACATAGCAAAACCTTTATATATCTAGTTTATATAATTTATTATTAAAAAAAGGTGAAAATGCCAGAACTAATTTCTAAAGAAAATGAAAAATCTCCTACTCAAGAAATAGAAGAAATTAAAAAAGAGGCAAGTGCTACAAAAGATGAAAATAATGCCCCCCTTTATTCAATAATGTATGACTCTTTAGCAGAGGGATTAGAACCGATTTATTTCTGGTTATTAGATTTTATGCAAGATCCTAGGCCATCAGGATTAGGAATGGAAGAAGTCATTAAAGGCAAAGATGAATATGAAGCAGCAGTTGGCTCTGGTTTTTTCTCTGATTTAGGCGCTAAAGCTACAAGAATGCAGGAACAAGCAATGAAAATTATGGGAACAATTAATGTTGTTGTTAGAAGTGTTATAAATTTGATTTATGATTTACGTGAATTCGAAATTAGATTAGATACTTATACTGATTTACATTCCGAAGATAAAGACAAAAGAGAATCAGCTGAATTAGCATCAAGAGCATTATGGATGGACCAGGTTGATATCAAGCGCGGGAGAGGAAGTATAAATAATTTAACCCAGCAATTGCAATTTGTTACATTGAGGGATGCTTTTTTGTATGCGAAAAACGAGGAGGATGTTAATAATCTAGATTTAAATGACCGTGTTAAAAGAATTTTAAAAGCTAGATTAAATGAATATTTAAAATGGAAAGAATATAGTGAAAAAGAATTAAGAAAAAGGTATAATATTGAAAAATCTTATCTTAAATCCCAGGTTAATTCATTAAAATATTATACTACATGGGTCAAACCTTATTTAATTGCAGCCAAAAAACTCGGAATGGCTAATTTTACCAGATCTGGGTTGGATAATCCAAATATTGTAAATTTATTTAATAATGTTGAAATTCACTTAAGCTTATTGGGAAAAAATAAAATTATCCCTGCTTTTGTGCATCCAGATTATGCTAATTTAAAATTTGAAGATGGATATTATAGCTGTGTTGAGATTGAAATAATGTTTAGGACAGTTCCCAGAACAATGCAGACTAGAGAGGGCAATGTTTATGTGCATTCCGGCAAAACCCAGATTAATTTTAGGGCCTACGCATTTACAGAAAAACAATTAAGTAGGATTAATAAATTAAAAACAGAAGAAGATTTGGAATTAATCGAGAATATGACAGAGGTAAGTTTACATGAAATTCAGGAAGATATTGAACATTTTCTTGGAAAGCCTGAGGAAGAAAAAAAAGAAGAGAAAGTAAAATATCCAAATCCTTTTTCAGGATTAAAAGAAGGATTTAAGCAGGCAGTCAACCCCCTTAAAATGGTTTACAACACATTTACATTTAAAGATGCAAATCTTGGTAATTTTCAAGAGAATAAAATAAAAAAATATGCTTTAAAAGATGCTAAAGGTAAATGCGATGTAATATATGATTTGTATAAAAAAGCTCATGGAATGCTTGCCTGGTAAATTTAATAAACTTAAAAATCTATATTAATATATGATTAAATTAAAAGACATTAGGAAAAAATTAGAAGAATTTGATGATAATGAAGATAAAATAAATTATCTTAAAGAATTATTAGGAGAAGTTGATGATAAAGATTTGATTAAAGAGATTAAAGAGATTAAAGAGATTAAAGAATTAATTAATAAATTAGAGGAAAATTTAGAAAGTAAATTAAAAAATATTGAAATGCCTCAAGTTAAGAAAATTATTAGAGAAATTGACATTGATGAAGCAGAAGGAGATATTGAGAACTTGCAAAGAACAGCAAGACCGATAAGCAGGCCAAATTTAATATTAAACAGGAATGAAGAAAAAGATTTCAGCTATTCTAATATGAATTTATATAATTCACCTACATTTGATTATCATTCATCTCAAAATGTCTCAGATTTAAACTATGTAACACAAAAATTAATAAGGGAAAATATTTTAAATCCCTCAAACCCAATAAAAGACACAGAAAGGGAAAATTTAAGCAATAAATTAAGAGAAATAATGCCTGGAATTTCAGAGGAGAATGTATTAAAATATAGATCTCAAATAGAGCAAGATTTAAAGAAAAATGAAAAAATTAAATATATTGCGAGATTAATATGATGGACTTTAATTTTAAAAAAGATTATTTAAGCAATTTGGATTCAACTTATATTCCTCATAAATATATTGGAGCTTCAACTAGCGTAAATACTGCAAATCAAATTGCAGAGGCAACTGCCAGATTAAATGCAGGCATTAAAGGGGTGGATATTTCTGTAATAGATCCAGCAAAACTTGAAATGATTCCTAAACAACATTTTAAGGAGATTAACAGATTAATGAAATTAACAGGCGCTAATCCAAGCATGCACGCTCCTATAGTAGATTTAGCAGGATTTACGCAGCAGGGAAATTGGAGCGAGGAAAATAGGAAAGATGTTGAAAAGCAAGTTAATTTCTTTGTCGAAAGGGCTCATGACTTAAATGAGGAAGGCAATACTCCTATAAATTTTCATTTTAGCACTGTTGTTCCGGGCGATAATTGGAGAAAATTAAACAAAGATGAATTTAAAAAATTAAAAGAAGAATTTACTCCAGAACAATTTGATAAATTAGAAAAAGAAGGGCAAGTAATTAAAAAAATTTCCCCAGATGAATATGAATTTTTAGAATTTCAAGGTATAGTTAACAGAGAAACAGGCCAATTTACACAGGTGAAGACAGAAAAAAAAGAATATCCAGAAGGAATAA
>CAYITI010000049.1:1075-1565 GCA_964366235.1 Candidatus Woesearchaeota archaeon | reverse complement strand
ACTAATGAAATAATTAATCCATTAAATAATAGAAGAGAGTATGAAGTTGTTGAATATATGGGGGCGGTTGATAGACAAACTGGACAAATTATTCCAATAAAAAGAGAGGTTAAACAATATCCTGGTGGAGTTAAGGTTTGGGAACCATATGAAAGATTAAAATCTCATAATCAAACATTTTGGGATGAAGAAAAATTAAAAGTTTTTGAATATCAAAGACAAAAAGCACAAGTTGAAGATAGAGTTCTTAAAATATTTGATGAAATCAAATCTTATAAATATGCAGAAGAAAAAAGAGTTTTAACATCAGAAGAATTAAATTATTTAAAAGAAAGAGAAAAACAACTCCAAACATTAAATGCTCATATAAATGAGATAGATACGAGAGTTAACAGCAGTTTAAGAGAACTTTATAATTTCTTAAAATATGTTCCAGAAGATAAAAAACAAGAAGCCGAAAAGATTAAGCAAGAATTACAGATCGGAAGAG
>CAYITI010000049.1:0-1065 GCA_964366235.1 Candidatus Woesearchaeota archaeon | reverse complement strand
ATAGGCTTAAAGAAATTAGAAGTTTAGCTGAAAAGAAAGGATTAACAGATGAGCAAAAACAGCAATATAATAAATTAACTCAAGAACAAACACATGACTTACAAGCAACATTAAATAAAACACCAACACCAGAACTTTTTGTGCCTACTAACCAATTAGCTATTGATAAAACAGCTGAAACAATTTCTAATGCTGCTTTTGAAGCTTATAAAAAATTTGGTGAACATTCTCCAATGATTACTTATGAAAATTACCAGCCTGGTTTAGTTCTCGGTAGGCCAGAAGACATGATAGAAACAATTAAAGAAACAAGAGAAAGATTTGCTGAAAAATTAACTAAAGAAAAAAATCTTGATAAAGATAAAGCCGAAAAAATTGCAAAAGAATTAATTTCTGTAACTTGGGATGTCGGGCATGCTAATTTCTTAAGAAGACATGGTTATAGCGAGGAAGATGTTAAAAAAGTAACTGAAAAATTAGCACCTTATATCAGACAAGTTCATATTGGGGATAATTTTGGATTTACTGATGCTCATTTGCCTCCCGGGATGGGGAATTCTCCAATTAAGGAGCAAATGGAAATCATTAAAAAAAAGATGGAGGAAAAAGGAATAACTTTTGCTCCCGGCGGCGTGATTGTTGAAGCAGGCGCTTATGTTGGAGAGTTTAAAGAGAATCCCCATATTTATTCATTAGAATATTTTAATACCCCATTATATACCTATTATATGTTTCCATGGAAGCAAATTTGGGAAACAGAGGGAGGATATAATATGGGCCATGGCGCATATTTTCCAGAGCAACATTTTGCATTATATGGAAGCGGGTTTTCAGGCTTGCCATCTGAATTAGGCGGGCAAGTTTCAGGTGATAAAAGCAGGTTTGCTGGAACACCAAATGCATAAAAATAAAAAAGAGGTTGATGAAT
Source organism: Candidatus Woesearchaeota archaeon (assembly GCA_964366235.1). Taxonomy (GTDB): domain Archaea; phylum Nanobdellota; class Nanobdellia; order SCGC-AAA011-G17; family GW2011-AR20; genus GW2011-AR20. Next base: position 137 of record CAYITI010000049.1, on the reverse strand, counting down.
GTGAAAAAAGAATCTGTTTATAGAGATTATGATATTGCTTATGATTATGCTACAAAAGTTTATCAAAAATTTCGTGAAGTAGTTAAATCAATAGTTCTTTTTGGAAGTACGGCTAAAGAAATTCAGCAAAGTAAAAG
>CAYITI010000048.1:0-5309 GCA_964366235.1 Candidatus Woesearchaeota archaeon | reverse complement strand
AAGAAAAAATAAAATTAGCGAATAATCTTGCAGGAAATTTAGAAGGTAGATCAAGATATGCTCGTTTAGGCTTATTAGTTCATATTAGCTCTAATTTTATTCATCCTGGTGTAAATAATAAACAAATATTAGAAATAAGAAATGATTCTAACAGCGAGGTAACATTATATGCTGGATTAAAGATTTGTCAATTAATTATAAATGAAGTTAAAGGTCAAGCTATTTACAAAGGAAAATTCAAAGATCAAGATTCATTATGAATATTTATGAAGCTTTAAAAAAAGGAAATGTAAATGCTTTTAATATTGTACTTGAAAGAGATGATATTTTAATTGGAGTAAGTAAAACTAAAGGTAAATGGCCCTATCCTATTTTTAGCGAGCATCCAAAAGATGAAATTTTAATTGTGTTAAATGGTAAGGTAAGAGTTGAGTATGAAAGTGGTAAAAAAGTTTTGCTTAAGAAAGGAGATATTGAGGTAATGAAATCTGGTTTCGGTCATAAAGTTCATAATTCTCAATCAAAACCAAGTGAAACTATCTTGATATTTCCTTAAAATCTATAGATTACCTATAGCTATAAATAATTTTTTATATTTATTTATAAGTTTATAAGAGTCTTCTATCTCTTTAGAACTTAAATTCGGTTTATCTTTCAAACTTTCGTATTTTGCCATTTTTTAACCAATTACTTATTTCTTTATTGGTATAAAAACTTTCTCTTATCCCGGTTAAAATTTTTGCATATTTTGGTTCATCTTTTATTTTAGTTTTAGTATTATTATTTTTTAAAAACGTTAATGTCGCAAATAAAGCGGTTCTTCTATTTCCACTAGCGAAAGCATGTTTTTGAATTAACTGTTGTAATAAAAAAGCGGCTTTATCATACAATGTTCCCTTAAATTTTTTACATTTATTTATTATTAAATCCAGTTTAAAAAAACTTAAAACTTTTGGTTGATCTGCTTTCTTTACCTTTATTTCTTTTAAGATAAGTTTATTATATTCAATTAATCTATCAGTAGTTAGATAAATTATTTTTTTGATTATTTAAATATTTTTATTTATTTTTATTTTTTAACATTTCAACAATTTTACATGTTTGACAGATTTCTTGTGAACATGGCTCTCCACAAATCTTGCAATCATTTATTGGCATATAATTTTTATAAGATTTTTTTAATAAAGGCAATATTTCAATAAAACTGGTAATTATGCTATGCTTAGTTCCAGGATATTTAGCTTCAAAGTCATTTAACATCTTCATTACCTCCCCCCTATAACTCTGTGTGCTATGAAGACATTCATTAAATTCTACAACTAAATTTTTTAAAAAAGCATATGTGGCTACTTCTTTTTGTGTCATAAAGTATAATGGCTTTATTCTTCTAATAAATCTTCTATCTTTAGCTATGCCTGTAATCGGTCCTAATCTTGCACTTGTTTCAATATTTCTCCTAAAATAATTCATAATAATAGTTTGAGCTTCGTCATCTAAGTTATGGCCTGTAACTAATTTATTAAAACCAAGCTCTTTTGATTTTTTATTTAACAAATATCTGCGGAAAGGTCCACACATTGAACAAGCTTTCATCTGAGTTCTTTTAAGAAAATTATCTAAAGTATCGCCAAATTCATCTTTATAAGAAAAAACATGTAATTTAATATTATTATCTTTACAATATTTTTTAGCATCCTCTAATGTTTTATCCCTATAATCTTTAATACCTTCATCAATTGCTATTGCTTCTATTTCAAATTTTCTAGTTTTATTTTTTAACGTGTTTAATATATTTAATACAGTTAAGGAATCTTTTCCGCCAGAGTTGTGCAGTAATATCGGGGATTCTCCACCAAAAAAAGCTTCTGAATCTGGAACAGAAAAATCATATACATAACCATTAAATTTTTCTTTCCTTATATTTCTCACCCTAGCTAAACCAATATTTGATTCACAAAGTAGTAATAATTTATTCAACATTGATAACGTGACTTTATCTAATTTATTATTTTTTATAATTTCTTTAATATATAATTTACAATCTTTTTTGTCAATAGATTTATTTGTTCTAATCCGATCATATATAACTCTTCTTGGAAATTTTATTTTACCTTCCTTAAACAAATCTCTAAAAAATGCGGTTGGTACTCTAACGCAGTCGGATGAAGGTGCTTTATAAGCAAAATCCGCACTAAAAAAGGGATTAAATTGTGCGGGTATTGTAATAATATAAACCCGTCCAGCTTTCACCCAAGTTCCTTGTCGGGTTTTATGACCTTTATCAAATTCTTTTCTAAAAGTACATGCAAAACCTCTTAATCTTAGTAAATAAATAAGTTCGGTAGCTAACCTCAAACCTCTAGTCTTAAATTCTATTGTACCTTTACCAACATACCTTTTTCTAGTAAATGAATCTCCTTTGTAACCCCTTAAAAACTCAATTATATTTTCTTTATCTAAATAAAAAATAAAATAAGGTAATTTTTTACTATAAGCATTATGCCCAATTAGTCCTTTAAAAACCTGTGCCATTTCTTTATTTGAATATTCTATATAAGCGCTGTTCTTCTCAAAATTCTTTTTAAAATATTTTGGCTTTATTCCAAAATATTTTTTTATTAATTTTATAACTTCTTGTTGTTGTAATTCTTCATTTATATTAAAAGTAAACCCGACGGTCCAACTTCTACTTTTTTTATGTTTCTTTATGGTAGTATGCCCTTCAGAAACATAATATCCAAAGAGACGCATTAGTTCGGGGGTAATCTTTATATTTTTCTTTATTGGTTTAATCACATAACCTGGTGCATTTATATACTTCTTAAGGTCTAGTTTAAAACTTCTTTTTTTATAAAAATTAGAATTTGTTAAGAATGTAACTAAGTAATCCCCAATTCTAATTTCATTAGTTTTCTTAGTTTTTATAGTATACCTATCAAAAATAAAGATGCTATGCGCCCCAGTTGCTTTTATAGAACCTCCAGTATATTGAACTCTATAGAGCTCATTTGTCTTGTGCCTTATTAAATATTTTATATTTTTAAAAGCTACTTTAAATTTTTTATCTATTGTAAGAACCTTAGCATTTTTTTTATTTTTTAAATGTAAAAAAGCCTCTTCTATGAGCATTATCTTTATACCATCATCACATTTTAGACAAACAGGGGTGCTTCCTTCAACCGATAAAGCTACACCAACTTTGTCATTTTTATCAATTAATTTATAGTTACGAATAGTGTTAAGAACTTTTTTTTCAAAATATTTAACAAAATGTTTCTTACAAAGTTGAATATTAGTATTTGTAAGCTTAATTACAGGTTTCTCCAAACAATTTTTGCATGGCATATAATTACTAATTTGACTAGGATTATAAAATTTACTAACCGCCAGAAATCACACTTAATAACTTTAATTCATCTTTTTCGTTTAAATTTTCTTCAGCTAAAATTAATTCATTATTTTTAACAATTAAAACTGTCTCTGGATTAACATTTAACAATTTCATTGCTTCTTTGGCATTTCTAGCTTTTACATTCTCTGTTCTATTTTCTTTCTCTATAAATACATTTACCATATTATAATATCATATTAAAGATTTATAAAACTTTTCTTAAATTATTTAAAGAACTTTCTAATAAATTATTCATGTTTAATTTAGCTTCTTCTTTTTCTATAATATCTAGATTACTTCTAGTTGCAGGATGTTTTGGGCCCAGAACATTGCACATCTCTGGTCCTTTAGAAATTTCATAAGTTTCAAATTTTCTAGCTAATTGAATTATTTGATCTTTATCATAACATAATAAAGGTCTTAAAACTGGAATATTAATTGCATAAGTTATTACACTTAAATTTGATAATGTTTGTGAACTTACTTGGCCTACATTACAACCGTCTAATAAATAATTATAGTTTAATTTTTTAGCTAATAACTCTGCTACTTTATACATTAATCTCCTTGAAATAATATAATAATATTTATGATTACATTTATTTACAATATCAGAATGTTGTTGTGAGTGATTAATTACGTAAAGATTTTTTATACCTAATTTTTTGCTTAAGATAACAGATTTTTTCTCAGGAGCATCATTTGTGAAAGGTTCTAGAGAAAAATGTAAAGCGTCTATCTCGACTTCATTTTTCATTAGATTAATTGCTACTGCGCTGTCAAATCCCCCTGATAATAATGCTAATGCTTTCATATTTTTATTTTAAATTTTTTACTTTGAAAAGCGATTAAATATTCTTTTATTTCATTCGTATTCATAGTATAGTTTATGCGGGAAATATATTTATGAATCTTTCCCTTTATGCGACCAAGTTGAAAATATTTATATACATGCTATTTTTTATTTATGAGATAGAAGATGATGAAAAAAGTGTATTTTTAGATTACTTTGGAGATTCTCCTTTAATGAAGATATTAGATTTTTTAATAGAAAGTAGAGACAAATAAAATCTTAAAACAGGAAGTTATTGTTTCTTAATTTTTTAATTAAACTATAAGTATTTCCGTGATTAGCATGAGCTATCCATCCTTGTATCTTAGCTTTAAACTTATCATCATTTGAATAATCATTCTCTTTCATTTGCCTTAATAATAGATTTCTTTTAAATTTATTAATGTTGCTTTTGTTTAATAATCTATAATAATAAAAGTTTCTAAAACCTAAAAATTTAACTCCTTTATGTAAGGGTATGATTTTTGATTTATCTTTATGTAATCCGAGTTTTAAATTATTTTTAAGAAAGTTATTAATTTCTTCTTTATAACATTCTAAGGTTTCTTTTTGATTATGCAAAATTACAAAATCATCTACATATCTGATATAATATTTTACTTTTAATTTATGTTTTATATAATAATCTAATTTATTTAAATAAACATTAGCAAAATATTGGCTTGTGTAATTACGTAATGGCATCGATTTATCTTTAATTTCATTTAAATTATTATTAAGGATTTGTTTTATTAACCAGATAACATTTTCATCCTTGATTATTTCACTAACAATATCAATTAAAATTTCATGGTCAACATTATCAAAATATTTTTTAATATCTGCTTTTAAACAATAACCGCAAACATAATTATTATCTTTAATGCCTTTAAGTTTCTTGCCATTTAAACTAACTATTCTGATAAAATTTTGTAATCTTGCTAAAGCTTTATGTTGCCCTTTGTTTTTTCTGCTTGCATAGCTATCATAAATAAATATTTTTTCGTAAATTGGCTCTAAAATATTAACAATTGCATGATGAACAATTCTATCTACAAAATCTGATTTGCAAATTTTTCTTGTTTT
>CAYITI010000047.1:0-5399 GCA_964366235.1 Candidatus Woesearchaeota archaeon | reverse complement strand
AATAAAATTAATCTTCTTGATTTTGCAGGTATCTTGACTAATAAAGAATCTGATAATCTTATTAAGAATATCAGAGGAGAAAGAAATTTAAGTAGCAGGAGAAAGAAAAAATTTTAACAAGAAATATCAAACACTTCCAAAGAATTCAAAATTTAATAGTTGAAGGTTATTAATCAAGATTAATAAGATTTTCCAAAAAAAGCTACGCCATTAGCCTTATTATCACAATTAAAACAATCTCCTTTTGTTTTTTCAGTTAAAGAAATATTCAAACTTTTAGCGCCATCTGTTTTGTCCTTGATAATTTCCTCGCATTTAACACCCAAACACCAATTAGTTTTAGCAATCTTCCCGGAACTTACTGTTTTTTTCATGTCATTGATATTTTTTACTTCTATAATGCTTTCATTTAAAAATTTCTTTGCTTTATTGTATAAATTTTCATGAATATCATTTAAAGTTTTTTCAATTTTTTTAGTTAAATCTTTAACTTTTATTATTTCTTTTTTTAATGTATCTCTTCTTACTAGAATAATTTGTTTTTTTTCAACATCTTTAGGACCAATCTCAATTCTAATGGGAATACCTTTAAGTTCATACTCATTAAATTTCCAGCCAGCAGAATAATCTTCTCTAGCATCTAGATGAACTCTATAAATTTTTAATAAATTTTTAATTTCTTCTGCTTCTTTCAAAACTTTTTCTTTAGTTTTATCAAATAGAATAGGAATTATGACAATCTGATCTTCCGCAATTTTAGGTGGAATTATTAAACCATAATCATCACCATGCACAGCTATCATTATACCAATTGTTCTAGTTGTAAACCCCCAAGAATTTTGCCATGCATATTGTTTTTTTTCATTTTTATCTAGAAATGATATATCAAAAGCCTTGCTAAAATTCTGGCCAAGATTATGGCTAGTACAACATTGTATAGATTTTCCATTAGGCAATAAAGTTTCTAAACTTAAGCTATAAAATGCCCCGGCAAATTTTTCTTTTTCTGATTTTTTGCCTTTAATAACTGGAATTGCATAAAATTCTTTTAAGATCTTTTCATAAATTTCAAGCATCAATAAAGTATTTTCTTTAGCTTCCTTTTCTTCTGCAAATGCATTATGGCCTTCCTGCCATAAAAATTCCCTTGTACGTAAAAATGGAACAGGGTGCTTAAACTCCCATCTCACAACCGAACACCATTGATTTAATTTTAATGGCAGATCTTTCCAGCTTCTTATCCAATTTTTATAATGATCGTACATTATTGTTTCAGATGTTGGCCTGATTGCTAATCTTTCATTTAGTTTTGTATTTCCTGCTTCAGTAACCCATGCTACTTCTGGAGTAAAACCCTCAACATGTTGTGATTCTTTTTTTAGTAAACTTTCTGGAATAAATAAGTGGAAGTAAGCATTTCTTACTCCTGTTTTCTTGAATTCATCGTTCATATAACCTTGAACTTTTTCCCAGATGTAATATGCCCTTGGTCTAAAAACAATACAACCAGAAACTTTTGAATAATCAGCTAATTCAGCTTTTTGTATTACTTGTGTATACCATTCAGAAAAATCCTCGCTTTTTTTAACAGTTATCCCCTCTTGAGATTTTTGCATGTTTATTGTTTAGTTAAGGTTTATTTAAAGTTTTTTATATGGGGTTACTCGGATTTGAACCGAGATCTTAAGCTCCCGAAACTTAAAGCCTAACCAAGTTAGCAGATAACCCCTTTCATTTTGATAATATAAAATAGATTATAAAAATTTATTCTAATCAATATCTACTTTAGAGTGATTAAAATAGAAAAGTTTAATAAATATAGATTTATATTAAATTTCATGAAAACATGGAAAATAGCTTTAATTGCAGGCTTAATAGGGGCTTTATCTAGCAATATTAATGCTCAAAATATAATAACTAAAAAAACCCCAAGTAAAAATTTAGATAATTCAAAGAAAAAAGAATTACTAAATCTATATATGGCAACATCAGATTCATTAAGGTTTAAATATTATAATAGAGCATTTTATGATTCCCAAATAGATCAATTTTTATATTATGCCTGCCAAGAAGACAATAGCTTTTATGGTATTGAAATAACTTCTCATTTAATGTCTAACAAATCTCATCCATTTTATATTTTTTTAAAATTCTATCCAGAAAATATTAACGAGAAATATTTTCCTGATAAAGGGTCAATGGCAAAGGCAAAAAAAGATTTAAATAAAAATATGAATAAGATAAATGAATTAATAAAAAACAAAAATTATAGTCTAGCTTTTAACAAAACAAGAGATATTATAAATTTTGCAGAACTGGAAAATTATTTGTTATATACAACTGAATCTTTTTATGCTTATGATGAAAATGAAGATGGCTTAAATAAAAAATTCCCTTCTGATATTGTTTTTAGTAGAGAAGTTTTAAAGTTTAATGAATCAATTGATTCAAAGGTTTATTCTCCTATAGAATTAAATTCGTCTAAAATAAAAGAAAAAGAGATTAAGAAGTACAGACAAAAACTTGATGAAATAGTAAAAATAATATATGATAAACTAAGAAAAAGATTTTAGTGAGCCTGTTGGGATTTGAACCCAAATCGTTCGGTCCGAGGCCGAAAATTCTATCCGGATTAAACTACAGGCCCAATAAACTCTAGAATTATTTAAATTTAAAAAACTATTTATACCCTTTTGATGGCAAATATTAATAAATTTTACTATTTTAAAGAATTTTATGGCAAAAATTTATGTTGATGCAAACAGAATGATGCTTGACTCTTTTGAATTAGCTAAAAATATCTATAACTCTAATTATATACCAAATGATATAATAGGGGTTTTAGAAGGTGGAATTTTCCCAGCATTTTATATTAAGCGGTACTTTACTTTTATGGGAAAAAATGTAAAGGAATATCTTATACCTACTTCAAAAACCACCAAGATGGATAAAACACGGAAAAATATTGATTTTAAAATGATCGAATTAATTAATGCAGAAATAAATAATGATGTTAAAAATAAAAGAAATATTTTATTGGTGGATGATGTGATTTATACAGGGCATACTTTAGAAAATATAATAAAAAATTTAAAATCAAACATGAAAGAAATCAAAATAGCAACAATTTATTATAATTCAGAAAATAATGAAACAAGGATTAAGCCTGATTTTTATTTATATAAATGCAAAAAAGAAGATTTGATAGTTTTCCCATATAGACTAGAAGAAATAGAAGTAGATGAAATAAAAGGAATAAATAATGATTTGCATAAAATTCTTACCACTTAAAAATTAATAAAACAAATCGAAAGGTATTTAAATAATTTTTAGTTTATTTTAATTATCATTTTTAAAAAAGGAGGTGGAATTTAATGGCGTTAGATGCTATTTCAACAACAGGTTCGTTAATTTTAAATCCATTAGTTAGTTTATGGAATAGTTTTGTAAGCATTTTACCAGGGGTAATTGCTGCGATTATAATTTTAATAATTGGCTATTTTGTGGCCTTGGGAATTGGCCATGGAATAAGAGTTCTTTTAGAAAAAGCTGGACTAGATTCTTATCTGGAAAAATCCAAATTTGCTAAAGGTGTTGGACATTTTAATTTATCTAAAATTCTTGGAGAAATATCAAAATGGTACATATTCTTAATTTTTATCCAAGCTGGTGTTGATTTATTAAAATTAGGCACACTATCAAGTTTGTTAAATGAATTTGTTTTATGGCTGCCTAATGTTATTGTTGCAGCAATAATTGTTATTTTTGGTGTAGCATTAGCTCACTTTGTAAGCATGAAGGTTGAAGAGCATACAATGACAAAAGGTGTAAAATTCTTTAGCAAATTAATTAAGATAGTAATTTATTATGTTGTATTGGTAATTGCTTTAGAACAAATTGGTGTAGAAGCTTCAATCTTGGAAAATAGTTTCTTAATCTTAATTGCTGCATTTGCAATTGGAATTGCGGTTGCTTTAGGAATAGGATTAGGAAAAGCAATGCAGGGTGAAGGCAGAGAAATTGTAAAGGATTTAAAAGAATTGATGCACCATTAATAAAAGAATAAATAAATTACTTTTTTCTTTTTTTTATTTTAAAACAATAATTTTATAAATAGTATATTTTCTCGGTAATTATGGCAAATGGACAAGAAGGATTTCTTATTCCACTAGATGAATACCTGAAAGTAGGAATTCATATTGGAACAAAGTTTCGAACAAAGTATATGGCATCATTTATTTACAAGACAAGGCCGGATGGATTGGTTGTTTTAAATGTTCAAGAAATTGATAAAAGATTAAGGTTAGCTGCTAATCTATTATCCCAGTATAAACCAGAGGATATTCTAGTTGTATGCAGGAGGGAGAATGGATGGAAAGCTGTTAATTTATTTTCAAGATTAACTGGCATTAGGGTTTTTGCTGGCAGGTATCCTCCAGGCATATTAACAAACCCTAATTTAAGGACATTTATAGAAACAAAATTAATTTTTGTTGTTGATCCATGGCCAGATAAGAACATTGTAAAAGATGCTGTAAAAATAGGAATTCCTGTAATGGCATTATGTGACACAAATAATGAAACAAATGATCTTGATCTAGTTATCCCATGCAATAATAAAGGTAAAAAAAGTCTTGGATTAGTTTTCTGGATTTTAGCTGGAGAATATTTAAAATCTAGAAATAAAGAAATGAAAGAGAAGTTAGAAGATTTCATGGACGAATAGTAATCTTTAAATATAACAATATTTTCTAATTTATTAAAGAGGTGTAATGATGAGGCTATTAAAACTAATTTTTTTATCAATGATTTTTTTATCATTATTTAATTTAGTCAATGCCGCTCAAATTTCAGTTAAAAGCAATGTTATACAAGATGTTATTTTACCAGGAGAACCTGCTATTTTCGATGTTGAAATAACTAATTTAGGATTAACTGGAGAAGTAAAGGCAATATTAACTGATTTTAATTGGAGAAAAGAAAGCAATTATGGATTTTATACAATTGATTCTGGAAAAACAATAAAAGATACATTTAAGCTATTTCCAATTGGAAGTTTAGCACCTGGAAAATATTCTGTCAATGCAAGAGTTTATGCAACTGCTAAACCTGAAGATTACACGGATTATAGCTTTATTATTACTCTAGTTCCATACAAAGATTTAGTTGATGCCAGTTTAGATTACAACCCCAGGGGTTTAAACCCAAATAAAGAAAATTTAGTAACATTAAAATTAAGAAACAGGCATGCTGTAGAAATTAAAGATTTAAACGTTAAAGTTAGAAGTGAAATTTTAAACAAAGATATTATAACTCAACTTTCTAAAGAAGAAACAAAAGATTTTCCATTTAATATAGAATTAGGCAATCTTAAAAATGGGGATTATGAAGTTGATATA
>CAYITI010000046.1:0-5407 GCA_964366235.1 Candidatus Woesearchaeota archaeon | reverse complement strand
TGTGCTCTTCCGATCTATAAATTAATTTATTTCCATTAATTTTTCTATTAAAAATTGGAAAGTCTTTTCTTACATTCATTTTATTTTATCCTCAATTACTTCTTTAATATTCTCAATTTCCTCAAAATTGAATTTATTTATTAAATTATTAAAAAATCCTTTAACTAATTCTTTTTTTGCTGTTTCCTCATTTAAACCACGAGACATTAAATAAAATAATTTATCTTTGTCTAAATGGGAAATAGTTGCTGCATGAGTGCATTTAACTTCAGAATTATCTATTTCTAATTCCGGAATTGAATCAGCTTCTGCATTTTGACTTAATAATAACATATCTTCTTTTTGATAACCATTTGAATAAGATGCACTTCTATTAATTTTTATTAAACCACGATAAATAGCTTTAGAATTATTGAATAATGCTCCTTTAGCAAAAATATTAGAATTTGTATTACAATTATTATGAATGTTTTTAACTCCAATATCGAATTGTTGTTCATTATCTTCTATAAAAACCCCATAATTATTTACTTTAGAATGTTCTCCATTTAATTCGCTTATTGTTTCAGAATAATTTAATTTGCTTCCTAAATTTATTTCATACCAATTTAAGATTGCATTTTTACCTAAGTTAGCTTTTTTATAATTAAAATTATAAACATTTTCTTTTAAATTCTGTAAGCTAAAATAATTTAATTCTGAATTTTCTTTTTGAAATATTTCAACAATTTTACTGTAATATTGCTTATCATCACCATTTGATAAATTCTCGTCTATTATCTTTAACTTAGAATTTTCCTCTAAAATAATTAAAATATGTTGAAATAAAGAGTTTCCTTCTAATAATGAACTAATTTTAATTGGCTTCTTAACCTTAATATTTTTTGGAATGTATATCAAAAAACCCTTATCAAGTAAAATTAGATTGATTAATGTAAATTTGTTTTCTGGGATTAATTTTAATAAATATTCCTTCATTATTTTTTCTTCATGTTTAAATGCATTATCAAAACTTTCAAAAATTATTTTTTTACTTGAATTTTCAATATTAATTTGACTTGATGAATTTTCTTTTTTTATGTCTTCAAAATTAAAATCATAATTAATTTTTATATTTAAACCATATTTGAAATTAGGCATTAAACATTCATTAAATAATTTAAATGCGTCTAATCTTTTTTTTAAAAACCATTCTGGCTCATCTTTCTGTTTAGATATATTTCTTATTTCTTCTAAATTCAATTTTTGATTTAATTTCATTTTAGAATCTAACCCAGAGTTTTTTCAATCTCTAATTCAATTAATCTATTAAGCTCAACAGCATATTCAATTGGAAGTTCTTTTACAATCGGCTCAATAAAACCATTAACAATCATTTGTGTAGCTTGTTTTTCTGTTAAACCGCGAGACATTAGATAGAATATCTTATCCTGTGAAATTTTTCCAACGGTTGCCTCATGTGCAACGTCTGCACTATTCTCCTTTATATCTATATAAGGAATTGTATCTGATTTAGAAATATTGTCAAGAATCAAAGCATCACATTGAACTTTTGATTTAGAGTTTATAGATCCTTTTGAGATTGTTAATAATCCGCGATATCTTGTAATTCCACCATCCTTTGAAATGCTTTTTGAGTTAATTATTGAAGCTGTATTTTGAGCAAGATGATAAACTTTAGCACCGATATCTTGAACTTGATTTCTTCCAGCATATCCTATACTTAAATGATCTGCTCTTGCATTTTCTCCTTTTAAAATACTGCACGGATAAACCATAGAACATTTACTTCCCATGTTTCCAGTTATCCATTCTATTGTTCCATTTTTTTCAACAATAACTCTTTTAGTGTTTAAATTATAAGTATTATTACTCCAATTTTCAACACTAGAGTATTTTAACCTGGCACCTTCTTTAACAAATAATTCAACACACCCAGCATGCAATGAACTAGTGTTATAGCGAGGTGAACTGCAACCTTCGATATAAGAAGCTTCTGCATTTTTCTCGACGATAATTAAAGTATGTTCAAATTGCCCAAAACTTTCCATATTCATTCTAAAGTAAGCTTGTAATGGCATCTCAACTTTAACATTCTCTGGAATAAATATAAATGTCCCACCACTCCATACTGCACCATGTAATGCAACATATTTGTGTAATGTCGGAGGAATACATTTTGTCATAAAATATTCTTTTACTAATTCTGGATATTTTTGTAATGCAATATCCATATCTTCAAAAATAACCCCTTTTTCTTCTAAATCCTTTTTTAAATTATGATATATATTCATTGAGTCATACTGAGAACCAACACCTGCTAAATATTTTTGTTCAGCTTCTGGAATTCCAAGTCTTTGAAATGTATTTTTAATATCATCAGGAACTTCATCCCAAGATTTAGCATTCTGTTTAGCATCTGGAATTGCATAGTAAGTTATTTTTTCAGGATCTAATTGAGATAAATCAGCACCCCATGTTGGAACTGGTGTTTTTTTATAAATTTCTAAGGATTTTAATCTGAAGTTTAACATCCATTCTGGCTCATTTTTGCTTTTAGAAATAGTCCTAACTACATCTTCATTTAATCCAGGTTCGGTTTTATAAATATGCTTATCTGGATTTTTATGTTCAAACATTTCTTTTATTCTTTCATTAATTTCCATTTTATTCAAAGCATAAATTACAGGTGTTTTTTATTGTTTTATCATATTGATGATGAATTTTGCAAATTGTTTTATTTTTCCATATCAAATCATTTATATTTTCAATTTCTTTTATTACATTTGCATTTTTATTAACAATTTTTTTAGCTGATATTTGAATTGCTTTTTTAATTTTATCATCTAAATTAATTAAAGTTGCACGTTTTTCATGAATATATTGTGATATCGCTGCTTCTGTTAATCCTAATTTTATGGCAATTTCTTTTTGACTTAAGTTATAATTTAGTAGTTCTTTGGCTAATTCTTTTCTTATTACGGGCAATGTATACCATACTTCTATTTCTTGAGGATATAACATAAATTAACAATAGTTAAGAAGTCTTTTTAAAACTTTTGAAGAGGTTAAATAAGTCTTTTCTTAGTTTCTTTATCTATAATATGAATAACATTTACAGGGCATGCGTCAGCTGCATCTTTATTTATTAAAAAATCTTCATCTTTAATATCTAAATGTTCATAACCATCATCAGTTTTAGTTGAATTAACAACATCTGCTTTTCCATCTTCTTTACTCAACACCCAAAATTCTGGAGCAAGAACAGCACAAGCACCACAAGCTATACAATTTTCACGATCATGTTCAATTTTATATTTTTCTTTCTTTTCTTCCATTTAATTTACTTAAAATTAAAGATTTAAAAAGAATTTGATTTTAAAGAACTACATTTACTATCATTTCTAAATTTTTTTCTTTAGGTACAGCAATAATTCTAGAATCATCCTCTTTTAGATCATACCAAGCCACAATATTAGAACCATGGTCCAGTACTCCAATATTAAAAGCATACATCAGTGGTTCATCTTTGTCATTTTCTATACTTACACTCATTCCATCATAATGCTCATATTTCAAATCAATCTCTTTAAATATATAATCTATACAACTATAAAGAATAATTTTATTTTCTTCATTTTTATCAGCCCCGGTTAATTTAAACCATACTTGGTGCTGTTTTGCTTCCGTTAATAATAATCTTCTTCCAAAAAGTATATCATCTCTTTTAAGCATGCCATATTTTTCAGCTAAATAATTAAATTTATTTTCTGTTAATCTTAAAGCACCAAAATTAAAATCTGAATTTTCATTAGCATTAACTAACAACTGTGAATCTGGGTCATTTGGTGAATAAGGTATAACTATAATGTGATCTTTATAAGGGATTAATCCATCGGGTGTATCAAAATGATGATCTAACCAAAAATTTATTTCTATCCCATCTTTAGTTTCAACAGCTTTTCTTTTATAAATCATTATTTCTTTTGTACTTAAAGGCCTATAATTTTTTTTAATTAATTCTGGCATTATCCTATTATAATTATCTTCAAATAATTTATAATCTTTAATTAAATTTGTTTCCATTTTATTAAATTTAAAATTATAAAGCAAATATATAAAACTTTCTATTTCTAACTACTTTTAAGTGATTAGTGAGTCCAATCAATTACTGGGCCAGTTTTGCCCGTTAAATAATTATAACAGGTCAAAGCTGCTTTACAGCCTTCTCCAGCAGAAACAATAGTTTGTTTATAAGGAACAATTGTAACATCTCCAGCAGCAAATAGACCCTTTGTTTTGGCATTACAATATAAATCTATAATAATCTCATTTTTCTCATTAACATCGACTAGATGTTTAACAAAATCAACATTATTAACATAACCAATCTCAACGAAACAGCCGTCTAACTTTATTTCTTTTAATTCTTCATTATTAATATTTTTAATTATTAAAGAATTTAACTTATCTTTACCTTTAAATTCAAATGGAATATGCTCTAAAATAATTTCAACATTTTTTAAATTCTTAACTTTATCAATTAGAACTTGTTCTCCTCTAAATTCATTTCTTCTATGTATTAAAAAAACTTTTTTGGCAAATTTACTTAAAATCAAGGTTGAATCCAAAGCAGAGTTTCCACCCCCAATAACCCCAACAACTTTATTTTTAAATAAAGGTGCATCATAAACAGCATAAATATGAATCCCGCGTCCAAAGAATTTATCTTCTCCTGGAACATTTAACTGTGCAGGAACTTTGCCATATGTTAAAATTACAGATTTACTTTCATAAACTTCATTATTTGTTAAAGTTGTTTTAAAATTATTATCAATTTTATCTATTCTTATTATTCTACCAAGAATTATTTCTGCACCTTCTTCTAAAGCTTGTTTTTCAAATATTTTCATTAAATTAGCACCCTGGTCTTTTAAAAAACCAGGATAATTTTGGATATTGCTTGTAAGTATTGTTTGTCCCCCTCTATCTATACTTAGAACTAGTGTTTTTAACTTTCTTCTGCAAGTATAAATTGCAGCACTTAATCCAGCTGCCCCTGCCCCAATAATCATTACATCATACATAAATTTAATTTTAAAATAAGGCTATTTAAAATTTGTTATATTATATTCTTCTTTAAAATACCCATACTCATTTGATTCATTTTCATCCATAGAATTCATCAATTTTTTCTCGAGTTTTTTTATTTGTTTTTTATCTTGTGGATAATATTTATCAAATAGTTTATCAACCTTTTTTAGAAATTTATTTTTATATAATGTTTTATATAATTTTTCATAATCCTCTAAAATAAAATTAAGATCATCTCTATTTAAAAGGACAATATATCTTTTTAATTTAGAATTAAATTCTTCTTTTTCTATATAATATCTAATTAAATATC
>CAYITI010000045.1:0-5453 GCA_964366235.1 Candidatus Woesearchaeota archaeon | reverse complement strand
AACCATTACTAACTAACTTATTATATCTTTTACATATTTCAATTAAACTTAATATTTGTAAGGCTTTATTAAAATTCCATTTACATTCTTTAGCTAGTTCTTTTACAGATAAATGCTCTAATTTATTTAAGTTATATTTCTTAAGTAATCTATTGCTTAATTCAATGGCATTTTCATCCTTACTACCAACACCAAAAATTATAGATAATAATTCTGCATCATCCAAAGAATTAACACCATTTCTAGTTAATTTAAATCCTGGACGATTATAAAAAGGAATATCTTTTATTTTCATTAATGTTTAAGTATTAAATATATTAATAAAAGTTACTAAACCAAAATCTTTTTAATATAACAATAATTATAATTATTATGTTTACTCCAATACAAGAAGCAATAAAAAAATCTAAAGGAAAAGTTTTTATTCACGGCTGGGTTTATCGTGAGAGAAAACAAAAAGATATGGTTTTTCTGGTAATAAGAGATTCAACAAATATTATTCAATGTGTTATAAAAGAAGATAAAGTAAGCAAGAAAGAATGGGAAGAAGCTAATAAGATTCTAATTGAAAGTTCATTAGAAATTGAAGGTGAAATTAAAGAAGATAAAAGAGCTCCAACAGGTTATGAGATTCAAGTTTCTAAATTAAATGTTATACAATTTGCAGATGTTTTTCCAATAAATAAAGATCAAAGTCCAGAGTTTTTAATGGATAATAGACATTTATGGATAAGAAGTAGAAAGTTAAGTGCAGTAATGAAAGTTAGGAGTACTGTAATGAAGGCCTTTAGAGAATATTATTATAGTAAAGGTTTTAATGAAATGGCTCCCCCAATATTTACTCCAAATGCTTGTGAGGGTGGAGCAACTTTATTTGAAGTTAAATATTTTGATAAAAAAGTTTATTTAACACAATCATGGCAGTTATATGCTGAAGCTGCAATATTTTCCTTAGAAAAAATATTTTGCATTTCTCCTTGTTTTAGAGCGGAGAGAAGTAAAACTAGCAGACATTTAGCTGAGTTTTGGATGGCAGAAATGGAAGCAACATGGCTCGACTTAAATAAATTAACAGAATCTGCTGAAGAATGTGTTTCTTATATAATACAAACTGTAATTAAAGAAAATGAAAAAGAACTAATCTTGCTTGGACAAGACATTAATAAATTAAAAAAAATAAAAGCTCCTTTTCCTAGGTTAAAATATTCTGAAGTTTTAAAAATGCTTAAGGATAAAGAAAAAATTGATATCCCTTTTGGAAAAGACTTAAGAACCGTAGAAGAAGATTTAATAATGAAATATTTTGATAAGCCATTAATAGTTACACATTATCCTAAAGAGATTATGGCATTTTACAAACCAGCAGATCCAAAGAGTCCTAAAGAAGCTTTATGTTTTGATATGCTTGCACCAGAAGGTTATGGGGAGATTATTGGTGGAAGTCAAAGAGATTTAAATATTAATGAATTAAAAAAATGGCTAAAGAAACAAGGTGAAAAACCAGAAAATTATGAATGGTACTTAGATACAAGAAAATATGGAAGTGTTCCTCATTCTGGTTATGGTTTAGGAATAGAAAGAGTGGTTGCTTGGTTATGTAAGTTAGATAATATTAAAGATGCAATTCCATTTCCAAGAACAATGCTAAGATATACACCTTAAAATAATATTAAAAATGTTTAAATACTTAATAATTCTCTAAGAAAATTAAAGAGAGGTGATACTTTGATTAATGAATTATTTGTTATTGGGTTAATTATAGTTGTTGCATTTATTCTGGGTGAATTTTGCAAATTAATCAAAGTTCCTAGAGTTGTGGGGCATATTTTAGCTGGCTTAATCTTCGGATTAAATTTTATTAAAGACAGATTATTTGACCAAAATTCTTTAAACACAGTTAATTCATTAGCCGAAATTGGAGTAATATTTTTATTTTTCTTTGTTGGGTTAAATATAAATTTACGTGAGTTTAAATTTAATTTAAAAGAATCTTTTTTAGTTTCTTTGTTTAATTTTTTATTACCTTTAACAGCAGGATTTTTAATATCCAAATTTGTTTTACAATTTGAAACTTTAACCAGTGTAATAATTGGAATTACTTTATCTGCTACTTCTCAAATAATTGCTGTTGATTTACTTCAAGAATTAAAAATTCTTAAAAAAAGAGTCGGCAATATAATCGTTACTAGCGGAGCAACAAATGATGTTTTTGAGCTAGTCTTGGTAAGTGTTATTTTAACATTAATAAATTCGTCTACAACAGCATTTAGAGGACTTTATACCCCTATAGCAAATATATCAATATTCTTGGTCATATTATTCTTATTAAGATTTTTAATATTCCCATATATATTAAAATTTTTTGAAAGAAGCAAATCAAATACCAGTTTATTTTCTGGAGCAATAATAATAGCTTTAATTACAGCAGCTTTGTCTGATTTATTTGGGTTGGGAATCTTAATAGGTGCTTTATTCTCAGGAATTATGATAAGACAAATACTATTAACGGGAAAACATCCAAAACCCTGGGAAGAACATTATATTGCTAAATCAATACATTTAGTTTCATATGGGTTCTTAGTTCCAATATTTTTTGTTACAGCAGGATTAAAGACCGATTTGCTTTCTTTATCTGGGAATTTAAATTTAGTTTTAATATTTTTGGCAATAGCTTTGCTTGGCACATTGGGGGGCAGCATTTTAGGGGTAATTCTTAGCAAAGGGGGCTTTAAAGAAGGAGTAATAGTTGGATTTGGAATGAGTTCACGCGGAGATATTGAAATTGTCATTGCTACATTAGCTTTACAAGCTGGATTATTTACAAGTGTAATGTTCTCATCAATTGTAATAATGGCTATAATAACCACTTTAATCAGCCCAATTATGTTTAGATATTTATCAAGAAAATATAGATATTATTTAAACGTTAAACATTAACCAAATCAATTGCTTTTATTTTATCTTCCCCGAATTTATTTTTTAAAATATCAAAAGCATCTGAATAATTTATTTGTATTGAAATATTATGATTATTATAACCAGAACTTTCGTGTGTTGTAAAAGAAAAATCATCTAAATAATTATTATTTCTGCTTTTTTCTAAATAAATTTTATCAAATAATATCGATTCTAATTTATCTGTGAGAGCAAAACTATCTTCATTTACAAAAGGATGAACAACGCCATATTTTATATTTACAGGCATTCTTTCTTTTGTTTTTCCAATTCTGCCGTCTAAACTATATCTATTTATCCCAAGAAAATCTGCAATCTTTAATTTATCATAAGTTTCATTCCCGGGTATTGCAATACCATAAATTTTTTTCTCTTTAAAATCCTCTAAATAAAATCCTTTGATTACCCTTTCAAGTGGAAAATTAATTATCTTTGCTTTTTCTTGGCAGGTATTTGTTGACATGCTATGAACTGCAATATGAAAATGCTTACTTTCATTATCTAAATCTAAAAAATAATCTAAAATATATTCTAATCCTAAATCTTCAAAAAAAGATTCTTTGAAAGAATGGACATTCATAGAAAACTCATATTTGTAATTATCTATTTTTACAGGGCAATCTTCTATTTTCTCACAAATTTCATTACAATGGATTAACTTGCCCTTAAATTCCATTAACTCTATACTGAAAGAATAATTTAAAAATCTTGCTAATAAATCTCTTTTTCAATTTTAATTAATTCTTTAATCTTAATCTCCCTTTCTTTGCCATAAACCCCGCATTTTATTATTGGTATTTCTAATCCTACAGCTAAATGACTTATTGATATATCAATGGTTTCACCAGAGCGATGAGATATTATTGGAATGATATTAAATTTTTTGGCCAAATCAACAACTTCTCTCATTTTAATTAAACTGCCTATCTGATTTGGCTTTACTATTACTGCATTAATGCTTTTTTCTTTTACAGCTTGTTTTAATCTTTCTGGGTTAGTTGCAATTAAATCATCTCCGCATAATAAGAAATTATCATTATTTAATTCCTTAAACCCCCTAAAATCATCTTCATGCAAAGGATCTTCGACATAATATAAATTATATTTTTCAATTAAGTTTTTAATCCATCTTATCTGTTCATTTCTGCTAAATTTTTTATCATAATGCCTGTAAAATTTTCCATCATAAAAATGAGATGCAGCAACATCTATCCCTAAATTTAATCTTAATTTATTGCAGATTTCTCTCATTAATCTAAGAACCTCTTCATCATCTAATGAGGTAACCCAAGCGCCCTCATCATTTGCTTTTTTGCTGAAATATTTGTCTTCTTTCTCTAATAACTCATGAATCAATCTATGGGCTTTCATATTATTGAATGCAGCATCCATAAAACTAGATGAATGTTTATCAATAACCAAGAACTCTTGAATCAATGTGCTTTTACCCTTAAAATGCAAACCGCCTCCGACACAATTTCCCAATGGCCTTGGTAATTTTTTTCCAGAAAACCATTTATAACCGTTTTTGCTTTTTAATATAGCAAACTCTAATGCGATAATTGGATTAGCGCCAAATCTTCTTAAATAATGTTCAATTCTTTCTAAATCCTCGAAATTATTAATTTTAAATTTCTCTAAATCATCTGCTTTTTTATTAAAATCTTGAATTTCCTGATCTAGTTTTCTTATATATTGTTTAGCTTCATATTTGCCAGTAGAAATTCCAGAAGGAGCTGATCCAGTAAAACCAAAATAATCTACTTCTATTGTTGGTTGTTTTCTAGAATCTAATATTTTTTTAGCAGATATATTCATTAAAATTTAGAATATAAATTTAATATATAAAATTAACCTTTCCTCGGTAAGGGACGCTTTATTGTTATTGGCAGAATTCCCTTTTCAAACTCCATTTTTGCCATTTCAATTGGATTGTAATTTATTTTTTCAAAATCTTTTTCTTCTAAATCTATCAATAAAGGAGCACCCATTGCTATTTGTAATGCCCTTGCTCCGATAATCCTTGCTTTTTCATATTTTGTAAAAATCTTTGGATCGATCATTTTATCAAGCTCCTTAATTCTTTTTCTTTCTTAATTGCAATATCAATCATCTTTTCCAATTCTTCTATATTAATTGATTGATCCCCTCCTTTTTGCATAGCATGGATATTCCCTTCATAAATTGAAATGCTTAATCTTGCATCCAAAACACTTTCTTCTTTTGAGTTTAAATCGAGCAATATCTTATTGTTAATCTTGCCAAAAGTAGAGGTTACTGGCAACTTGCTTAATTCAAGTTTTTTATCGCTAAATTCGCCGAAAACAACTTTATCGTTTTCTAATTTTGGAAATCTTGTGTGTTTTAAAGCAGTTAAAGTTGCTAATACACTGGCATCAATTAAGTTTCCATCATCATTTAATGGATATAAATCAATAAATATCATCCAAACCTTTTCACCTTTTTTAACGCATAATTTTTTGAAATCAATTGAGATC
>CAYITI010000044.1:0-5489 GCA_964366235.1 Candidatus Woesearchaeota archaeon | reverse complement strand
CTTGAACATAAAAATATCCTAAACTATGTTCCATTAAATTTCCTAAATCTGTTCTTGGTCCTTTAATCCAAAATCCTTCTTCACACCAAGGAACTTGTTTAAATTCATAATTATTTAATTTTTCTTTTAATTCTTTTTCTGTAATCTTTAAGGTATTAACCCTTATACTTTTATTTAAATGCTTTAAACAATATTCACAAAATTCTTCTATATTAGTTAATTTACTATACTTTTCTAAAAACTTTTCTTTGAATTTATACATATTTTTTGATAATTTTTATTATATCTTCACATGAAATCATTTTGTTTTTTAAATTATTCTATTCTCATTTAAATCAATGCTAATTCTTAAATAAATTATTCATACCTTAAAGCATCAACAGGTTTTAATTTGGAAGCTTGATACGCTGGCAATGTTCCTGATATCATCCCGACTAAAAATGAGAATAACAATCCGAATAACAATAAAGGAATTTCAATCTTAATCAGCAATAAAAATCCGGAATTAGAAGCAATCTCTCCAACAATCAAAGCAACAACAATTCCAAGGATGATTCCAAAAATTCCCCCAACAAAACCCATTAATCCTGACTCAATTAAAAATATTTTTAATATATCTGAGTTCCTGGCACCGACTGCCTTCATTATCCCAATGTCTTTTGTTCTCTCCAAAACACTTGTGTACATTGAATTTAGGATTCCAATGGCTCCGACAATCAATGAAATCATGGCTATTCCAACCAAAACAACCTGCACAATCCCAAGAACATTATTAATCTGCTCAACAATTTGTGCAGCCGTCAAAACCTGAAAGTTTGTATCATCCCTTTTTTGTTTAAGTTCTTTTTCAATTTTTTTCTGCAATAATTCAATATTTGTATCTGATTTTACTTGGGTAATTATAGTATCAACATGTTCTGGTTCATTAAAGATTTCACGAGCAGTTTCTAAAGGGATATTAATGTTATTATCATCCTGGGAATTTCCAGTCTCTTTCCAAATTCCAATGATTTTGAACTCTTGTTTAGCAATTTCAATTTTATTTCCTATTCTTAATTCCTTGTCAAACATTTCTCTTGCAACTCTTGCCCCGATTACAGCAGAATATTTATCATCACTTTTTATTACCCTTCCTCTTTGAATTTCTATACCGCTATCCCCGAATACTTCAAGATAATCTTTAGCTGGAATCGCTCCAATCAAGGTAAATTTAACTTCTTTATTATGAATAATTTCAGCTTGTCTGAATATTGCAGGAACAATATATTTTAATTCAGAAATTTTTTTTAAAGTATCAACATCTTTTATCGTAAGCCCCTCTGAAACTGTACCCGGACCTTGAAATCCTTTTGAAGAAATCAAAATCCTGTTTGTTCCAAATTGTTCAAATTGCTTCTCAATTGAGTTTTGCAGGCCACGAGAAATCATTATTAATGAGATTATAGCTGCTACCCCGATTATTATGCCTATTATAGTTAACCAAGATCTAAGTTTTCTATGAGTAATGCTGTTTAACGCAAGCAAAAAATAGTCTATTATCATGTTTTTCTTTTTCTGAATCTTTTATAAATAAAATAAATTATTATTAATGTAATAATCGGAATGAAAATTTTTAATAAAATATTATCTTTAACAAGACCAAGTTTTTTGGCTTCTTCTAAAGTATAGACATTTAAAATTAATTCCTTATTTTCAGCGTATTCTTCATTATTGCTGTCTTTATAATTTAGATTAAAAATTAATTTTGGATTTTTTACCTTTGGAATTATTGTAAATTCAGCTGTTTCAAAGTCCTCTATATCAATTTTATTTAAATAAATAGTACTGGTTGATAAAATTTCATAATCAAGATTTGGCAATAATGTTATTCTTAAAGATTTAATTTCTGTTAAACCTAAATTAACTAATTTGAGGATTATTATTCCATTATCATTAATTTTAACAATTTCAGAATTCTCTAGAATAAGGTCTAATTCAGGCTCTGATTTAACAGTTATGCTGATTAATGTGTCTTTATTTGTATTATTATAATCTAACTCTAATGGAATCTTATAAATTTTAGGCTCGGCTTCCGGTAAAACAATTAAATAAAAATTGACTTGTCTTATTTCATTCTCTTCAATTTCATCTAAAAGCTGTTCTGTTGCAGATTCAACAGGAGCAAAAGGCAGATTAGCCAAATCTAATTTAACAGATATATATTTAATATCTTTATCGCCAATATTCTCCAAGGTAATTGATACTCTAATTTTTTCTCCTGGGGAAATCTCATTTGGGTTAATTATTACTTCTTTAACGCCAATATCTGCACTGGCGAATTCAGCTAATAATAGCAAGAATATTATCATTGTAAATAATTTTTTCATTTTTTCCTCTTAGAAATTTTTCCGTCTTTTAAGTAAACAACTTTATTTGCCAATTTAGTAAACTCTAAGTTATGGGTAACTAGAATTATGGTTTTGCCTTGCTTATTTAATTCTTTTAACAGGTTTATTATTTCTCCACCTGTTTTGCTATCTAAATTGCCAGTTGGTTCATCTGCCAGAATAATTTCAGGGTCATTGATTAAAGCGCGGGCAATCGCCACCCTTTGCCTCTGCCCTCCAGATAACTGATTTGGCAGGTGATTCATACGGTCTTTTAAGCCAACCATTTCCAATAATTTCCCTGCTTTCTGTAATTTTTCATTTCTAGAAATATTTTGAAAAGTCAATGGCAAAGCAACATTTTCCAAAGAGTTTAAGCTGGGAATTAGATTAAATGTTTGAAATATAAATCCAATCTTTTTACTGCGGATTTGAGCAAGATCACTTTCAGCTAAATTAGATATATTATATTTATCAAGAAATATCTCTCCTTTAGTCGGAAAGTCCAAACAACCAACTAGATTCATAGCCGTACTTTTTCCAGAGCCGCTCGGCCCCATTATTACTACAAAATCCCCTTTATTTATAACTAAGTTTACTCCATTAATTGCTGGAATCTCTATTTCATCCAATTGGTAGATTTTATGCACATCCTGCAATTTTATTAAATCTTGCATGAGGTTATAGTTTTTGGTAAGGTATTTAAATATTTTGGTTTAATGATTATTAAAAAGTGGTAACAAATAGAAAGATTTATAAAAGAGTTTTAATTTAATAAAAATATGATAGAAGAAGCACCAAACAATATGGATTTATTTGATTTAGAAGATCCAAGTTCATTAATAAGAAGGGTATTAATCAAAGATAATAAAAATATTAATTTAAAAGAATTTTTAGAAACAAGATTTATCATACCAGCAGATTATGATATAAAAGAATTTAATCTCAAAGAAGGAAATAGTTTAGAAATAAACTCTTTAATGGATGATAAAATGCAAAAATTTCAATCAGCAGGTTACCCAGAAAATATTTATACCCCAATATATGAAGCAATTTTAAATGCACATCAACACGGTAATAAACATGATTTAAATAAGAAAATTAGATTTGCTTATAAATTAAGTGATTCTAATCTAAATATATTAATTGAAGATGAAGGCGGGATAATAGATTCTGTATTTATGCTATTCATATTAAAACATCGTGAAGCTGAATTTAATAAAAAATCTATAAATTTCTATAAATTTTCTCAAAGACAAAAACCAGAAAAAAACAATGGAACAGGTACTTCATTTATGCATATATATATGGATAAAATAAATTATTATTTAGGAGAGTATGGTCTAATTGTGAGTATGATAAAGGATAAGTAGTTAATTTATTAATCCAAGAATATAAGCTAAAGAATGGCTAGTTCTTAATGGTTTCTTTGTTTCTTGCGTTAATCTGAAACTATAATCTAATTTATCCCTCATTTCTTGCGTTAATCCAAATTTTTCATTACCAAAAATTAAATTTATTTTCTTATTCTTGTTTTTATTGTAAAATTCCTTAAAATTATTTTCATCTAATTTAGAATTTATTGAAAATCCTATTTTTATTCCTTCTATTTTTTTGTTGACATTCAATGTGAAATTTTCATAAGGGATTCCCTTTGTTTCTTGTTTTGCTTTATTAATTAAATCTATATTATTTGTAATTATATTTAAATGTAAATTAAAGATATAGCATAATCTTAAAAAATCCTTAATTTCCTCCTTACCTTGCGGGTCTTCTAAAATAATTTCCATATCATAATTATTTTTTTGCATTTTAAATTTTTCCCAATAATTGCTTGGAACAATAAATACCCTATAATAAGGAATATTTTGCTTCTTAATAAATTCGATGTATATTATATTTTCTGGATCTCTTTCGTTATGAAATTTTAAAACAGAATTAATTTTTTTAATTAATGATTTAGCAGATATTGGAATCTTGCTTAAAAATTTTATTTTAACTAAATAATTTTTTATATCTATATTAAAATTTTCTCTAAAACTTTTAAATTCAAATTCCTGCCAATCTTTATGCATTGGAAGAATTTTTTCAATTTCTTCAAAATGCAAAACAGTATTAATATCCTGATTTGTTTCAAGAATTAAGCCATTATCTTCATAAAAATCAGCATCTTTTAATTTTAATTTAATTTTTTCTTTTAATTTTTCTTTACTTATTTCAAATTTATTTAAAATTAATAAATAATTCATAATCTTATTATTAATTAAATTTATATAAGGCTTTTTATTAAAGAGTTATTTAAGTGGGAGTACCAAAGTGGTCAAATGGAAACGGCTCAAGACCGTTTGGCTTAGTGCCTTCGCAGGTTCGAATCCTGTCTCCCACATTTTTACCACTTTTAAGAAACGAAAGATTTATAAAGTTGAAATAGTGGAAAGAATTATGGGATTAGAAAATAAATTTGAAAAAGAATTTTATGAGGACAAATATTTATGGAGGCTGAAGATGACTTTTGAACCAGAATATGCGTTAAGAAGCGTATTATCTATTCCTAAAGAAAAGTCTAAAAAAATAATCCTGCCAACTATTCTACTTGAAACAACAAGATTAGCAGTCTATGCTTTAGGAGTATATACAATATATCAAAAAATTCTTCAGTAATCTTTAATTAATTCACAAATATCATATTCAATAATTCTTCACACGTAGAACATTTTATGGTGAAGCGTGTCTCCCAGATTTTCTTAGTTAAATGTGTTTATACGTTTTTGTGAAAAATTAGAATAGATATATGTTTCATAAAGAATCACTATATTTTTATATGTATAAAATATATCTTTTATTATGAAAAAGAGGTTGTTATTTCTATTGCTATTTTCTTTTTTATTAATTAGTGGCTGTGTTCAGCAAGAAAACAAAGAAAAAGTAAGTGAAGATTTTGTTCAAGAAGAGAACAAACCTATCCTGCCTGAAGATGCAAATATTAAGCCTGAAGAACCTCCTAGTGAAAAAACTTTAACTGAAGAACAGACAAGTGAAAGACAAGAAGAATGTGAAGGAACTAAAACAAAATTTGATTATGCTCCGGTAAATTTAGATAAAACCAAAGTTTTTTTGCCTTTG
>CAYITI010000043.1:0-5540 GCA_964366235.1 Candidatus Woesearchaeota archaeon | reverse complement strand
AAGTATCTATCCCTAGTTTAGGAGTTGGAATAGAAATTGCACATTGTTATTTAAGACCAAGGATTGGTTTAGGTGAGATTAAGATTTTAGCACTTTATGAAAATAATTATTGGCCAAATGATTTAACTTCAATGATTCAAGGCATCACAAAAGATGAACTGCCATATTTTAGATTAAAAAAATATAATTCTTTAGACCAAGCTAAAGAATATATTCATGAATTTTTAATTGAAATTTAGTAAGTTATTTAAGTTTAAAATAAGATTCAATTTCATGAAAAAATTATATTATTATTTAATTGGAATTTTTTTATTAATAATATCATTTTTATTTGATAAAGAAATTTTATTGTTTTTTATAGATATAAGGATGGATTTTTTGGATAAAATAGCTATTTTTATCCATAATGTACAAGGTTATATTTTATTTTCATTAGTATTGCTAATATTGTTATTATTTAAACAAAAAGAGAAAATAATTCCATTGATTATTTCATTTATAATTTATAGTATCTTGGTTGTTTTAATAAAAAATATTGTTTTAAGACCAAGACCATTTACAGAATTTAATTTTGAAAAATTAGTTGAAGATGTAAATGCTGATAAAAGTTTTCCAAGCGGGCATGCTACTGCTGCTTCTACAATAATCCCTTTTTTTGATTTTAACAATATCTTAAAATACGGCTGGGCTTTTATTGCAATTATTATTGCACTATCTAGAGTTTATCTGGGAGTGCATTATCTAAGTGATGTAATAGCTGGGTTTTTATTGGGATGTCTAATTGGAGATTCGAGTATTCTTGCATTTAATTATTATAAAAATATTTTTCATCACCGAAAGGTTTAAATATAGATATTTACTCTAAAATAATAACAATTAGGGGGTTAAAAATGAAAAGATTCCTATTATTAAGTTTAATACTTTTAGCTAGTTTATTTGCTATAAATACTTTTAATGTTGATGCTGTGGTTATTAATGTAACTTTAACACCATTTCCAACTAATGTAGATCCTAGTGCAACTGTTACTGGAACAGTAAATTTAACAAATAATGCAGGTAGTACAATTATATTTAACATGGTAAGTGATTCTTTAACAAAAGGTTCTGATACAATCCCAGCACCAATTATTAGTCCAAGTTCAATACAATTAACTACAGGTCAAACTTGCAGTGCTGTAGGCGCACCTGCGTGTCCAACATTTACAATTACTGTGCCTGCTAAACAAACAGGACCTTATTCTGGAACAATTAAAGCTACAGCAAGCAATGATCCAAGTAATACAAATAGTTCATCTTATACCCTAACAATAAACTCTAAACCAATTTTAAATTTACCAAGTTTAACCACAGATAATAAATTAATTTTAAGCTCTCAACCAGATAAGATAAAAAGTAAAAGCTTTACAATCAAAAACGATGGAAGTGTAACATTAAACCCTAGTGTAAGTATAAATGGAACTTTTACAGATAATGATGAAGATAAAGTTACAATTACTTTAGGAACTGTTTCATCTATTTTACCAGGCAATTCAAGTGATGTTTCAGTTACAGCAAACATTCCTGATGACCTGGATTTAGGAACTTATTCTGGAACAATAACAGTTTCAGACACTGCAAATTCAATAACAAAGACATTTACATTAGAAGTAAAAGTTGAGCCAGAAATATGTGAAGATGGTAGAGTAAGCAATAAAAAAGCAATTAATGGCCCTGATGAAGGAAATTTAAAAATTGATGTAAAAGATCCAGATGATGGAGATAATTTTTCGCCGGGAGAAGAAATTAAAGTAAGTGTAAATGTTGAAAATGATAAAGATGATGAATTAGAGGTGGTTGTAGAATCTATATTATTTAACATAGACCAAGATAATCAGATAATAAGTGTTGAATCAGAGATTATAGATATAGATAAAGATGATGACCAAAACGTTGATTTAACATTAAAAGTTCCAATAAGCGACTCTGATTTAGATGAAGGCGAGGATTATAGAATGTATATAAAAGTATCAGAAGATGGAAATGAAGATGAAAACTGCAATTATGATTCGGTTAATCTAGATTTTGAGAGAAATACGCATGATGTTGCAATAAATAAAGTTTTAATAAGTCCTGCTATATTAAGCTGTTCAGAAACAGTTAATATTGCTGTAGATTTACAAAATATTGGAAGAAAAGATGAAGATAATGTTCAAATAAGATTAAAAGAAACAACACTTGGATTAGACCAAAGTTCAGAGATATTCGGCTTAAAGAAATTCGATAGAGCAGGAGATAGTGCAATAAAAACATTTAATTTTGCTATTCCAAGCAGCGCAAAAGATGGAGATTATTATGTTGATACTAAAGTATTTTTTGTAAATGAAGTAATATCAAGTTTAACTAAATTAACAGTAAAGAATTGTCAAGCCGTATTAACTCAGCCATTATTAACATTGCCTCAAACAAGTTTTACAGTTAACCAAGGCAGGGTATTTACAGTTCCATTAACAATAAAAAATCCTGGAACTCAAACAGTTACTTATAGCATAAATGTGCAAGCTGATAATAATTGGGCTGATGTTTCTGCAGACCAAAGAGTAAGTGTAGCACCTGGGGAGCAAACAACATTATATGCGTATTTAACACCAAAACCAACATTAACTACAGGAACATATTCCGCAACAATAAACTTAAAACAAGATGGTAATTTAGTAAAAACAGAAAGAGTTACAGCAAGTGTTTCTGGAGTGCAACAAGGGGTTACTGGAGGATCAATTTATCAACCAAGCATAACATTGCAGTCACTTTGGAGAAATCTTACAGGCAATACAGCTTTCTTAATAGCAGGGGTTGTTATAGTATTTGCTTTAATTATTTATGCTTTAAGTGCTTTATTAAGGCCTAGATAATTTTAAATAATTCTTTTTTCTTATTTTATTGTGAAAAAATTTAATAGAGAAGAGTTTAAAAGTAGAATTAAAGACCATTATTTGTATAAAAGAACTTTAGAAAACAAGAGATTTTTATTATTATTAATTTTAATAATAACATTAATA
This sequence comes from Candidatus Woesearchaeota archaeon, assembly GCA_964366235.1. Taxonomy (GTDB): domain Archaea; phylum Nanobdellota; class Nanobdellia; order SCGC-AAA011-G17; family GW2011-AR20; genus GW2011-AR20. The sequence continues at coordinate 2,505 of CAYITI010000043.1, read as the reverse complement.
TCATACAATTATTTTTCTCAGGGATTTATTTATGATTTAGCGAATAATAATTTACAAGACACAATAAATTTTATTAATTCATTTGGCAATCTATCATGGTTAATTTATATATTTATAATTACTATAGAGACTGTTTTAGCACCGTTGCCGGCAATAATAATATATTCTGCGGGAAGCCTGGCTTTTGGTCCTTTATTAGGCGGTATTTTAACATTATTGGGCAATGTTTTAGGTGCCAGCATTTGTTATTTCATTGCTAAAAGATATGGCGGGTTTTATTTTGAAAGGTTAATCGGGAAGAAAAAATTAGCTCAATTTCATAATTATTCTGAAAAATATGGAGTTTGGGTTTTATTTATACTGCGTTTAAATCCAATAACCTCTTCTGATATATTCAATTATCTAGCTGGTTTTATTAAAATATCATATAAAAAATTTATTTTAGCTACAACTTTGGGATTAATTCCGACAATATTCATTATTAGCTATTTTGGTGAGACATTTATTAAAGAAAGTCCTTTTCTTAAATTATTTTTCCTAATCATAGCTTTAATTTATTTATTGATGTTTTTATATGGATATTATAAAATTGGAAAAGAAAAATTGAAAGATAAAATAAAAAGATTTAAAGATTAATCATTTTAGATTCAGAGATTTCCAGTACCCATAACCCAAAATTATAGTTAATAAAGTAGAGATTATCAAAACTAGAACTAATGTTGTTGTATTGGGTTGAAAATAAGCATCAGATAATGCGGGAATTCCAAATATAGCCCCAATAGTTCCAGGAACTGAAACAACAATTCCAACAATGCTTAAAAAAGTCATTATCAAAGTTAATCTTGTAATAGTAGCATTAAGTTCTCTATTAGATTTCATCTCAGATTTAGTTCTTAATGAAGCTATTCTATAAATATGGCTCCTGCATCTTTCTAGCCAATATCTTGCTTCTGCATTTAAAATATCATAATCAAACATTATTAAAGAGGTATTAAATTCTTTAATACCCCTTTCTTTTAAGGTTATGATTAATTGCACCAATTCTTCAAAATGATCAGTTAACCTTCTTAATTCTCTGCCAAACCTTTCTACTTTCTCAATAACAGGGTCAAATTCTAAAGAATTCATTCCCTCTCTAATTTTTTGAAATTCCCGGGAATAATTCTTTAAAATATTTTTTAGAAGCGATAAAATTATTACGGTGCTTTCTCCATAAGGTTTTTTTATTATATTCTTGAAATTCTTTTCATAATTATTAAAATTTTTATTAGAATAAACTAAAATATGCTTTTTTGAGGTTAATAAAATATTTTTTGGATTAATTTGATCATAATCTGAAATGTTCAATAAAGTATATTTATCATAAATTTCAAAGAATGTAAAATCTAAATCTATAATTGCATCAAGGTCTATCTCTAATTTTAAGGATAAAACCTCTTTTTTAAATTCTTTTAAGTTATTAAAAAAATTAATCATTTATTATTTAAAAGCTTATTTTATATATAAATTTTTGCAAAAAATAAAGCGCACGGCAGGATTCGAACCTGCGAATGACTGCTCTGCAGGCAGCTTCGTTAACCGCTTCGACACGTGCGCAAGCGGGCCTGATGGGATTTGAACCCACGACCTACAGCTTTCTTCAAGCTTAGAAGGCTGTCGCCCTGTCCAGGCTAGGCTACAGGCCCAATAATAAAAACTTCATTATTGAAGTTATTTAAATCTTTTCAAAAAGTTTTTAAGCTCTGAATAATTAATAATGATTGATGAATTCTATATTAATAAAGAAATTCAAAAATAAAAAAGAAGCAATAAAAAAAGCAGTTAATTTACTTAAAACAAAATTAAAGAAAGGAGATATAATATTAACAAGCCCTAAATTCAGCAATATAAGACTAAAATTAATGAATTTAACCTCATACATTATAAGCAAATTTTCTCGTGGTATAACTCATTCTTGCATTTATCTTGGTAAAAATCAAGTTTTGGATATAAATTTTAGATTTAAAGGAAGAGATATACAAATATTAACATTAAAACAATTGTTAAAAAGAAAAATTATATCCTTTAAAGAATTGAAAGTTTATGTTGTTCAACCAAAAAAATATAAAAATTATCATAGAGATATTGTTTTGCAAGAAAGTAAAAACACTTTTTTAAGAAAAAGTAAAAATATTATTTTTTCAACTGCAAGTATATTTAATATTATGTTTATATTGCTATTTAATAAATCTCTCTTTTATAAAAAAGAAAAAGCAGGATATAAAAATAAATGGCATTGCAGTAATTTAGTTGCTTATATTTTAAAAAAATCCGGTGTTCCTATTGGGAAGAGAGCTACGAGCACATTCATTCCGAGCACATTTATTTTTAGCAGATATTTCAAAATAAAAAAGAAGATTATTTTGAAATAAATTTCAAAAACTTTAAATATACTCTTCTTTAATGAGAGTTATTATGTATGATTTTAAAAAAATAGAAGAAAAATGGCAAGATAAATGGAGTAAA
>CAYITI010000042.1:0-5566 GCA_964366235.1 Candidatus Woesearchaeota archaeon | reverse complement strand
TTACATTAAATGTAATTGGTTTTTCGATTAAAACATGCTTATTGTTTAATAAAGCTTCTTTAGCAACTTCATAATGTTTTTCAACAGGAAGAACAATTGCAATAGCATCAACTTCTGGATCTTTTAATATTTTTTTATAATCACTTTCGGTTTTAACACTAGGATATGTTTTTTTAATTAAATTCATCTTATTTTCATCAACATCACAAACATAAGCTAAATCCACCTCATTAATTTGGTTGAAATTTCTAATTATATTAGGACCCCAGTACCCACAACCAATAACTCCTATTCTAATTGTCATATTAACCCCATTATTTTAAATATAAATAAATTCAAAATTATTAAAAAACAAAACTATATAAAGCTTTTTTACTAGATTAGCTTCTCTTTTCTTATTCATATGGAGACTCCTCTTTAACCCCATTTTCATGTTAAGGGGGAGTTGCCTTCTTATAAGAATTTAGATTTTCAACTGAGCCTAAAATATAGAAAGATTTAAAAATTAAAAATTTAGATTTTAATTACAATGAAAATAAAGAAAATTAAAATTGTAAGAAGGAAAAAAGAGATAACTGTAGCGCTTATTTATCGTCCAATAACAGATTATCTAACTAATGTTCTAGTAAGAACCAAAATAAATCCAAATTCAATTACTAGCTTTAGTATAATTATGGGATTAATTAGTGGAATTTTTTTTGGATTTGGAGAAAAACCATACTTGTTTCTTGGTGTAATCTTTTCCCAGGTTGCTTTAATACTCGATCTAGTTGATGGGGAAATTGCCAGAACAAAGAAAATGACTTCCGAATTTGGAGCTTGGTATGATATGATTGCCAATAAGATATTTAAATATTTTATGTTTTTAGGGGCAATGATTGGTGCATATAGAATATCTAATGATCCATCAATATTAATAGTTGGTTCTATTGCTATTTTTAATATTACAATAATCTCATACATATCAAATCTTCGAGTATCTTTTAATTTTTCTAAGAATTACTCAGAATTACCAGAAATAAAGGGGTTAACTATACCGTTTGGCCTTCTTGTTATCATTATTTTAGATATATTCGCTATTTTTAATAAAGTATCATTTGCCTTATGGTTTTTTGCGATATTTGGGACATTCGGATGGATAAAGCAAATTTATAGTCATTATAAACTTGGGAATCCTATAAAAATTAAAGGTTAAATTTTTTAATAATTTTAGTTTTTTTTAATATATTTAATTCTTCTTTGTAAATAATGATGGTAACAAAATTTATTAAATAAATAAGAATAAGCCTTAGTATAAATGAATTAAAAACTACGGCAGAACTTACACCAACCGCACCAAAAACAATTATACCCAAACCCTCTCTAACACCAATTCCAGATATCCCTATCGGAAATGTTAATAACATTATTACCGATAATAAAGAGAATATAAAAAATATTGTAAAGACGTTTGTTAATTCTCCGAAAGATAAAAATAACATAAAATATAATAATGCCTCTAAAAATGTTTTTATTATTGTTATTAATAGATTATAATACAAATATTTTTTATTTCTTTTAATATAATATCTTAGATTTTTAGAAAACCCCTTAAATAAAAAAGAATATTTTCCTAATAAATATGTTTTTATTAAATATTTAAATTTTTTAGAATAAGCAAGCATGGTAGTTAGTAACATTATGAATAAAGCGATTAAAGGTATCCCAATAAATATAAAATTAAATCGTTTTAATATGAATATGGCTCCAAACAAACCAAATATTGCTTTTACTATTAAACTAATTATCTTATCTAAGCCAATGCTGATTGTAGATTGACTTAAATTTAATTTTTTTCTTCTCAAAAAAGGAATAATTAATAAGTCAGCGAGTTTACCGGGTAAAATTACAGCATAAACTAAAGTTATAAATGTAGCTTTTATAATATAAAACAATGAAATTTTTTTAAAACCTCTGGCTATGATCCAAGTGTTTATTCCACCCAAAATATAATCAAGCATTAATAAAATTATAATTAATGGTAAATACAAAAGATTGAACTTTTTTAAAACATTTATTAAATCGTTAATTCCTATTCCTTTAATTATTAATATAAGGATAATTATTCCAAAAACTAAAGATAATATTTTTGATAATTTCATAGAGATTTAGTTTTTAGTTCTGTTTATAAAATTATTCCACAAATACCTTTTCACCATTCTTTATATAAAAATCTTTAAATATCCTTATAATAGCAAAATTTTATGAAATTTTCTCAACAAATAGCAAAAGGCGCATTAATCGTTTTTCTAGGTATGATTGTTGGAAAGGCTTTATCCTACTTTTATGTTATCTTGCTGTCTAGATTAGGTAGTTCAACTTATGGTTTGTTGAGCATTGGTTTTGCAATAATCTCTTTTCTTATTATAATATCTTTATTAGGATTAAGCACATCAGTTACAAGATATGTTGCTTATTACATTGGAAAAAAAGATAAAAAAAGAATAAAAAGTACAATAACATCTTCAATTAAAATTGTTCTTCCTTTATCAATTTTAATTTCATTTACATTGTTTATATTATCAAAACAAATCTCAATTATAATTTTTAATAATGCAGATTTAATACCTATATTAAAATTATTTTCCTTGACTATCCCATTTTTAGCATTAACAGATTTATTCTTAAGTTTTATTATTGGTTTTCAAAAGATAGGATACAGAACACTTATAAAAGATATCATAGAAACTTCTATTAAATTATTTTTAACCTTTATTTTTATCTCTTTTGGTTATGGATTGTTTGGGGTTGTTGCCGCTTATATAATATCTATAATAATCACCTTTATTTTATCATTTTATTTTATTAAGAAAGCATTCCCAATCTTAAATAAGAATATAAAATCGATTAACTTAACTAAAGAACTCTTGAAATTTTCATTACCCTTGCTTTTTATGGGTTTTCTAAATCTAATTATAAAATGGACAGATGTGTTAATGATTGGTTATTTTATTGATGCATCTCAAGTTGGAGTTTATAATGTTGCTCTCCCGACAGCAAATCTTTTAATCTTAACCCCAACAGCACTTATGGCAATTTTTCTTCCAATAATTACCGGTCTTTATAGCCAAAATAGATTTAATCAAATTAAAAAAATATCAAAAACAATATCAAAATGGATATTTTTTATAAATTTACCAATCTTTTTTTTAATTGCGCTTTTATCAAAACAAATCATTACAATAATGTTTGGTCCAGATTATATTAATGCAACAATACCATTATACATCTTACTTTTTGGTTACTTAATTCATTCATTTACCCATGTACATTCCTCTGCTTTAACAATGATTAAGAGAACAAATATAAATTTTTATATAATGTTAGTTTCTATATTTATTAATATAACCATCAATTATATATTAATACCAAAGATAGGTATAATCGGGGGCGCTATCGCAACTTCACTTTCTTTGATCTTTGTTTATTTATCATCCGCGTATGCGAATTATAGGATAAATAAGGTTCAGGTAATCAATTTTAATTATATAAAAATTTTATTTTCTTCGATTACCTCAACGATGATTATATCAAAAATAATAAAATATTTTATTATTGATTCTATATTAGATATAATTTTAGTTGGTTTATTATTTGTTATTATTTACTTATTTTTACTTATAATAACAAAAAGTATTGGCAAAGAAGATAAAGAGATTTTATCATATTTTTACAATAGACTTATGAATAAAAACCAATAAGGATTTAAATTAATCTTAAAATAGACTTTAAAATGGAAGAATTAATTTTTTTGGATTTTGAAGAATTTAGAAAATTAAGAGATTTTAATAGAAAGAATATTATTTTATTAGATTACCCCCCCCAAGATTTTTTTAATTTTCCTTTAGAGTTAATTGAGAAATATAACATAGAAGAATTTTATCCAAATGGTTTATTAAAAAATTTAGAAAAAAGATCCGAAGCATTATTAGAAAAATTTTATTCTCATTTAGAAAATCAATTTTTTTATAAAAATATCGATCTTTCTTCAGCTATTAAGAATTATTTGTTTTTATATTTTGTAAAATTTGTTAAATATACTGATATATTAGATTATATTATAAAAAAGAATCATCCTAAAAAAGTGTTTATAAAATATCATAAAATTGAGAAAAATCATGATCTTATAAATGGCCCGGAATTATTAATATCTATCCTTACGGAAATATGTTCTATTAATAAAATTCCAATTAGAATTGATGTAATAAAAGATAAAAAAAGTTTAATAAAGCTTAGACTTAAGGTTCATTTAGTAAATCTTTTAGGTATATTACAAAATATTTATATTAAAGCAGTATTATCTAAAAATAACAAAAAAAAGAACATCTTATTTGTTGGGGGGAAGGAGGCTTATTTATCTATTTTAGAATATCTTAAAGGCAAAGCTAAAATTATAAGATGTGGCATAAACCCAGGATTATCTTTTTTAAACTCTTATCAAGATTATTATTTAACATTCTGGAATAAACCAAAACATAAAAGAGTTAATTTTTCTAAAACAAATTTTTTCTCTAATATTAGATCTATAAAATATAAGGGTTATTCTTTTTATAAAATGTTTTTAATTAATTTAGATTATTTGTTTAATATATATTTTAATTTAATTGTGAGATGGATAGATACCGCTTATAATATAGAACCATATGTAGATGCTGTTGTAACAACAAATGATGTAATTCCTTTAGAACAGATAATTATTAAGGTATTAAAACAAAACAAAAAAAAGTGTTATCTTATTGAGCACGGCTATACGATTGTGATCGATAATTTATTTCCTCTTGTGGAAGGCAAAATGCTATCTGATAAAATGTTTGTATGGGGAGAAGAATCTAAGAAATGGATGATTAAGCAGGGATTAAAAAAAGAAAATCTTATTATAACAGGCTCCCCTAAATTTGATAGTTACTATAATAATAAAGAAATTATTAATATAAAAAGGAAATTTAATATTCCATTTAATAAAAAAATTGTTCTCTTTGTTGCGCCCCCAAATAAAGATATAGAATATCCAAAATATTTCCTTTCTAATAAAGAACATACAGAACTTTATAGAACTCTTTTTCGTACAATAAAAAATATGAATGAATTTATTTTGATTATAAAACCACACCCTTCTGACATTCATATTAATTTACCCCAAAAAATTTTAGAAACCGAAAATGTTAGTAATGTTATTATGGTAAATAAAAACTTTCAATTAAAACCTTTATTAAAACAGTCAGATTTAATGATTAGTACCGGATCTACTGTTAATTTAGAAGCCATGTTTTTTAAAAAACCAATTATTATTTTAAATTTCTTTGATAAAGTTAAATTAGAACCATTTGTTGATAATGGTATGTGTGTTGGTTTAAGTGATAAAAATAGATTAAAAGAAACTATATTAAATACATTTAAGAATAAAGACAAATTAATTGAAAATTATTTAAAATATTTTAAAAATTATGCACTCGCCGATGGTAAGGCTTATAAAAGAATTTCTGATGTAATTTTAAATAATTAATAGGTTATCGTAAGGTATAAAAGT
>CAYITI010000041.1:0-5602 GCA_964366235.1 Candidatus Woesearchaeota archaeon | reverse complement strand
TTTAAACAGTTATAATTTTAAAGTAGAAGAAATAGCTAATCAAAATTGGGTTCAGAATGTTAATATTACATTTATAGATGGCGGAAACAGCGGTCCTTATGTTATGGCAAATAATTCAGACCCAATTACAAATTATACATATAATTTTACAATCCCAAACACTGATTCAGGTTATTTGACAGTCAGGGCAACTGGCTGGAATGAAACAAGGCATGTAAATGCAAGCTCAAGATTCAGGATTACAGTGCCTCAAGTAGCAGAAACAACTAAACCAGTTATAAGCAAAATTTACTCTGAAAATACCTATACTTATCCGAATGTTTCAGCAAACATCACAGTAAGAACAGATTTAAGTGTTTTATTGAACACAATTACAGTTCAGGTAAGGCAGCCAAATGGAACTATTTCAACATTAGCAAATACAGTCAATAATGAGGATAATTTTGCAAATAACAGCTATAATTATGAGCATAATTATTCATTTACACCAGGGGAATTAGGGGGATTTATAATAGAAGTAGCGGTAACAGATATTAATTTTGATGACTCTGCTTACACGAGTTATAAAAACAATTCATTCTATGTAAATAATACCCAAAACTTTGGATTAATAAATTCAGGAACAGGAATTAACAATATTACTTTATCAGATATATACTCAAAAAGAACTTTGCATAAGTCAAATGCTAGTTTAAGCACAGGCTTTGTCCCTGGAAATTATGATTTAAAGGTAAGCACAAGCAAGATAGATACTAATCTAGTCAATACAACATTAAACAGCAATGTTACTTTATGCTCATTTGAGGATATTGATGAAAAACTAAGCGTGCCTACAAATTCAAGGGCAGTTGACCAGTATGATTTAGACTGCGGCAATTTAACCTTCTCCAATGTCAATATGACTTATAATTACTCAAATATATTAGGGAGCATTAACATAGAAGAAAATTTAAAGATTTATAAATGCACCTCTCAATCAAGCTGCAGCTTTTCAAAATTAAATATAACTTTAGTAAGTGATCAAAATAAAATTACAGCCAATTTCAATAACTTTTCGGTATTTATGTTAAGTGAGGATACTGCTACATCAACAACCACAACAACCACAACAGCAGGGGGTGCTGGTGGGGGTGCTGGTGGGGGATTAAGCAAATTAATCGCAATTGAAATTATAAAGCCAGGGGAGAGCATTTATACAGATGACCGCATAATAACACCTTTAGTAATAAAAAATAATGGAAAAACCTCATTATTTGGAATTAATTTAGAAGCAACAACCCCAACAAAAGGTTTAGAGTTAATTTTGCAGGATAATTACATTGCTTCATTGGCTGTCGGGCAGGAAATAACTACAAATTTGATAATAAACAGCAAAGAACTCAAAGAAAATGAAGCTGAAGTTTTAGTAACTGCGAAAGTTACAACTCCAGTTATACAAGACCAGATTAAATTCTTGATTAAATCATTAAAGGGAATTTCAGAGGAAGAAGCTAAAGCAAGAGATCAGATTGCATTTTTGGAAAACTTCTTCAATGGAAATCCAGAATGTTTGGAACTTAAAGAATTATTAATAGAAGCTCAAAAAGCTTTAGATGTTAAAGATTATGAAACATCATTGACAATAGCTGATTCTGCAATACAAAGCTGCAAAAACTTGTTGGGATTATTAGGGAAAGAAGTCAGGCTGCCTAAAAAACCAACCCCATTAAGCGACTTAGTAATCCTAGGGATAGAATCATTGTTATTCTTGATGATAACATATTCAATGTATAATTATTACAAAAGGAGAAAATTAAAGCAGCAATTTAAGAAATAAAATGTACAAAAAAGAAATTAATATCAAAGGGAAAAAATATAATTATTACTATCATAATTTTAAGATAGATGGAAAAGTAAAAAATGTTTGTTTAGGCAATAATGAAGAAGAAGCAAAAAGGAAATTAGAAGAATTAGTTAATAAAGATATAAAACAAATATTAATTAATAGAGATTTAGAAAAAATTAATTTTGCTAATTATGGAAAAGTATTTTTTATTATGTTAAGCTTGTTGATATTAACATTTTTTTTAAATTATATAAGCCCAAATCTTACGGGCTTAGTGGTTTATAATAATAATGTCTCAAACTTTAACACCTTAATGACTAATTTTATGATAAAGGAGTTATTGGCTATTTTTATAAGTTTAGAGCTATTGTTTTTTGGCTACATGATTTATAAAGATCATAAAATTAATATATTAAAAAGATAGATTTAAATATTAGTTAGACATGGTATCATTATGATTGAATTAGAAACCAAAGTAAAACAGTGGGGGAATTCATTAGCAATAATCTTGCCCAGAGATAAAATTAAAGAAATGAATGTAAGAGCTGGAAAGAGCTTAAGAATAATTATACCTGGAAAATCTGTGGATTTAAGGAAAGAATTTGGAAGTTTAAAGCACATATTAAAAAAATCAGCACAGGAGATAAAAAACTCATTAAGAAAAGAAGATTTTGAGGCTGAAGAAAGAAAGTGGATAAAATAAATAAGAAAGATTATTTCTTTGATAGCTATGCTCTGATAGAAATAAACAAAGGCAATCCTGATTATCTAAAATATAAAGATTCTAGAGTTGTAATTACTTTACTCAATCTAATGGAATTTTATTATGCTCTTCTAAAATTTACAAATAAAGATGTTGCGAATAAAAAGTTTCAAAAATATTTGAGCAATTGCATAAAACTAAAACCAGATATTATTATGGAATCTGCCGAATTTAGACATGAGTTTAATAAAAATTCCAAGTTTAAAATCAGTTATATCGATGCTATTGGATATATTACAGCAAAAAAATTAAACATAAAATTTTTAACTGGAGACGAGGCATTTAGAGAATTGCCAGATGTTGAGTTTGCAAAATAACAATATTTAAAGGGGGTTTAATGACAAAAACAATTTCAAAAGATATTCCATTGGCTGAAATAACATTAAGAAAATATGAGCAGCCGAATAATTTATCTCAAAGAGAATTAATTAAGAAACTTTGTTTAAGCCTGGGATTATTGCAGCCAGGCGATTCAAGAAATGTTATTGTAGATGTTTTTTTAGTTTTAATAAATAATAAAGAACCTTTAACTTCTGAAAAAATTAATGAACTGGTAATTGAATTAAGAAAAAAAGAAAATTTGCCTTTAAAGGGTATAGCTGGTAGCAATATAAGAAGGCAGTTAAAAAGATTAAAAGATTTATTTTTAATCGAAAATGTAAAAAATGAATATAGAATAAATGAAAATGAAACCTTAATTAATATTTTCGAAGAAAAAATAGAAAAATTTTATATTAAGGGTATTATAGATAGGATAAAAGATTATTTAAGAACAGTAAAATGATTTATGAACCTGAAGAAGATTCTTTTTTATTAGCCAAGTATGCATCTAAATTTGCAAAAGGAAAAGTTTTAGATTTGGGAACCGGTTCTGGAATACAAGCCGAAACTGCATTGAAATTCACAAAAAATGTTTTAGCAGTTGACATTAATAAAGAAGCAGTTAATTCTGTAAAGAAAAAAGGAATTAAAGCCAGAGTTTCAGATTTATTTTCAAATGTTAAGGGAAAATTTGATTTGATTATTCTTAATCCGCCTTATTTGCCAGATGAAAATTTAGAAGACAATGAAAGCAAAAGAATTACAACAGGAGGAAGATATGGCTATGAAATTTTAAAAAGATTTTTTTCTCAAGTCAATAATCATTTAAGCAAAAATGGCAAAATATTGATTGTTTTTAGCTCATTAACAAATAAAAATAAAATTAATAAAATTATTAAGAAAAATAATTTTAAATTTGAATTATTAGAAAGCAAAAAATTATTTTTTGAAACATTATATTGTTATTTAGTTTTTAGATAAATCATCTTTCATAAATATTTTTTCTATGTCCCACTTTTAACATTAATATTTTATCTTTTTCTATTGATAATATTACCCTGTAATCTCCTGCTCTTAATCTAAAACCTTCTTCACCTTTAAGTTTTATTAAATCTTTAGAATATGGGTTATCTTTTAATTCAGAAACTTTTTTGAAAATTCTTCTTGCAATGATCTTTTCTAATTTTTCCAATTCAGCATGAGATTTTTCGTCCCAAATAATCTCAAAAGTCATTATAATCCCAATTTCTTCCCAACATCCTCATGTCTTAAAAATCTTCCAGAGGCTATTCTTTTTTTAGCTTCCAATATTTCTTTTCTAGTTTTTTCATTTAATTCAAAATCATCCTCTATCATTCTTTCTAATACAAGATTATAAGTATCTCTTTCGAAAAGCTTCATTTTATTTAAAACTTCCTTTAAATCATTTGATATTTGTATTGTGGTTGGCATTTTATTATAAGAGTCTATAAATAGTTATAGCATATAAATCTTTCTATTTATACCATAAACAACAAACTTAAAAATCTTTAAATTTTATTAAGTTTTATGAGAGAAATTGTTTATTTTTCAAAAAGTGCTGTAACTACTGGAAATTTTAAAGATTTAATGCAGGCAGGAAGAATGGATATTGTATGCCATGCTATAATAATGAGTTTTTTTATTTCAAATAAAATACGCGAAAATGTAAAACTGCATTTATTTTTTTATGGCAGACCGGATCCGCCAAAACATTTGGAATTAATGCCTAAAGAGGATGATAATTTTCAGATAAGCAAAAAAGATATTGCTGGTTTAATAAAAAGAATGCTTTACAAATATAAAAAAGGCAAAAAAATTGAGGTTTTTCCTGGATGTTCTGTTGAAAAATTGAGTTTATCAGATTTTATTAAAAATTCAGAAAATAGAAATCTTTACATTCTAGATAAGAATGGTGAAGATATAAGAAGTATTGAAATTAAAGAAAATCCTATTTTTATTTTAGGAGGTCATGAAGGATTGCCAAAAAAAGAATCAAGAGAAATAAATAAAATAGCTAAAAAAGTTTCTTTAGGAAATGTAACTTATTTTTCAAGTCAAGCTATCACAATATTAAATAATGAATTAGATAGGAGAAATTTATAATGGAAATTTGGCAAATTATTTTAGCATTAATCTCAATAATAGGATTAACTTATTTAATATTTAAAGTAACCAAGTTTGTTTTAAAAATTATTATAGTCATGATGATAATTATAATTATTTATTATTTAATTAAATGAAATAACAAAAGGTTTTATAAACCATATTAAAATTTAATTTTTATGAATGTAGCAATAATGTATTCAGGTGGAAAAGATTCAACTTATGCAATTGATTATTGTAAAAGCAAAGGCTGGAATATAAAATATTTAATAAGCGTAAAACCAAATAGAACAGATTGTTATTTATACCATTTCGCAACAGTTGAATTAACAAAAGAATTAGCTAAAATTCTAGGCTATAAGCATTTTTACTTAACTTGCGATGTAGCTGATCCTGAAAAGGAAGCTCTAATAGTTAAAGAAGTTATTGAAAAAAATAAAGTTGATGCTCTAGTTTTAGGAGGAATAGGATTACAGGAAACTCAATTAAGAACATTACAAAAAATGTTAATACCATTAAATGTTGAGGTATTTGCAGCACATTCAGGGGAAGATGATGAAATTGTCTTT
>CAYITI010000040.1:0-5731 GCA_964366235.1 Candidatus Woesearchaeota archaeon | reverse complement strand
CAAAAGCACTATTACTTTGGTTATCATAAGCTAAACAATTCCAGATATAATTTCCATCGTTTAAATTTAAAGTAAAGTTTGTATTATTGCTTGTTCCTGTTACAATATTAGTTTTATTTAATAAAAAATTACCTGTTGAATTAGTATAAATAGAAACATTTGCTAAATTAACATCATCCGTTGCAGAGCAATTAAAGTTAACCAAAGAATTACTTAAATTAGCATTATTTAAAGGAGAATTTAACGTAACTACTGGAATATTAAGATTATTTACTGTTAGAATGGTTGTTGTTTGATTAATATTATTATTACTATCATTAGCATAAAATGTTATATTATAGTTACCAATAACTGTTAAATTTGCTGTTAATAAAGTAAAATTATTATAACTTGTTAAAATTAAAGTTCCATTTGGATATGTTACATTTACTCTGACTGTTTCTAAATTAGTATCTATAGCAGAAAAATTAACAGTTATATTATTAAGTGTTAAATTAGCAGGATTTGGAAGTACTGAAATTATAAATGTCGGTTTTTTTACATCTATTGAAATTAATGCTTTATCTACATTTACTCTTGTATAATTTATTCCTGTTGCATCTGTAATATTTTTATCACTAGATTTAAGGGCATTTCCAATTTCAACTGGCTTTAGAGTTCTATTGCTTTCTTGTTGCTTATATTGCTGTAATATAGCTACAATACCTGCAACATGCGGTGCAGCCATTGAAGTCCCTTCTTTGGCATTATACGCTCCATTAAACCAAGTTGAATTAATATTTGAACCGGGGGCTATCACATCTGTAATATTATTTCTATTGCTAAAACTTGAAATTAAATTTTGTTTATCTGAACTTGTTACAGAAGTTGCGTTTTCTACACATGATGGTGCAGCTATTTGTGTATTGCTTCCGGAATTTCCTGTAGCTATTGTTACGGTAATATTATTTCCAACAGCTGTATTAATGCTTGGCGCCATAGCGTCATTGTTACAGTAATTTGAATATGAACCAGAACCTAGACTTATACTTATTACATTGATATTAAATTTACTTCTATTATTATTACACCAGTCAATTCCAGCAATAACATTTGCATCAGAACAACTTCCAACAGAATTACAAACTTTAATTATTGTTAAGTTTGCTTCTGGTGCTACTCCAATAATATTTCCTCTTGCAGCAGCAATTCCAGCTACATGAGTACCATGACCATTATCATCATAAGGATCAGCATCATTATTTACATAATCATATCCTGAAATAACCCTGCAATTATTTCCTATACCCATATTTGAACAAGAACCAAAATCATTATGAGAGTAATTAATTCCAGTATCAAGAATACAAATTGTTTGATCTTTACCTGTCAAATTTAAGTTATTAATCAATTTATTTCTAGCTATAGTAGCATTAATTAATGAGATTGAATTTTGTAAAAATATTTTTCTTTCTTGACTTAAATAGACTTCTTTAACATTAGGATCATTCTTTAATTTCTCTAGAGCATTTTTATTTATCTTGCCAGAATAGCCGTTTAAACTGCTATATTCATATTTTAATTTAAAATCATTATCTAAAGCTTGAATAGAATTTTTTCTTACAACCTCAGATTTTACTAATTTTTCACTTGGTTCTTTTAAATAAACAATTACTTCTACTTCATTGTTTTCATCTAAAGAATTTTCAATTTGTTTATCAACATTGGCAGCATAAACTAAATTTATTAATATCAAAAATAATATTAAAATTATTAATCTCTTCATTAAAACACCTCTATTTTAATTTATCTAGACAATTTAAGTATTTATTGTTTTTTTCCCATTGACATTTATCTTTAATACATGAGCATGAAGTTTCTTTTAAACAAGCATATTCTTCTAGAAATTCGCAAGTTGTTACCATATCTTTAACATCATCATTTTTTCCACATATTTGACCAGAACAACCACTGACACTGCAATCACCATTATAATTACATTCAATTTCACTTGTATTATCTTGATTACAAGAACTTATTAAAAATAAACTTATCAATAAAATTATTGCTAATCTAAGTTTCATTTTTTATTTGTAAAACCTCGAATTTTCCAGGCATCATCCCCAAAGCTAAACCGAAATATTTTAAATCATTTACAGCCCTTTCATCTATTTCATCATTAAAAAAATTTACTATATATATTTTAACTTTATACTTATTACATAGCCTAACATTTTGCATAATCTTTCCAAGCAACTTTGCTTTTGATAAATTATCTAATTTAATTATTTTATTAAAACTAAAACCAATTGAAATATTATTTTTTTTGGCTAATTTAACTAAAACCTGGTTTAATCCAGAATTTCTGGAATGCATAAAATCTCCCAATTCAGGTTCTGGGTCCAATAACAGATTTACATTTTTAGTTTCAACAGCCTTTCTATTAATAATTTCATCTCCCCCAATAATAATATTAAAAGAATCTTTTTTAATTAATTTATTCATATCATTGATATTTTTATGGTTAATTAGATTAAAATTCATATTATAATAATTTAATTGAAACTTTTAAATCTTTTTATTGATTTTTTTAATTAAGCATCATCAAAAAGCCTTAAAAGAAAGCTTTTTAAATTATTTATGATACCTATCTCTAATTTAAGGGGCAAAATATGAGATTAAAACCAAGTGAGAATAAAGTTCCTAGGCATGTTGGTATAATTATTGACGGTAACCGAAGGTTCGCTCGTAGATTAATGCTAAAACCGTGGAAGGGACATGAATGGGGTGCTAAAAAAGTTGAAAAATTGCTTAATTGGTGCAGGGAATATAAAATTAAGGAATTAACATTGTATGCTTTTTCTCAGGAGAATTTTGATAGGCCAAAAAAAGAGTTTAATTATCTTATGAACTTGTTTAAAGAAGAGTTTACAAGATTAAAAGAGGATCCAAGATGGAAAGATGAAATCAGGGTTAATTTTATTGGCAGAATCTGGATGTTCCCTCAGGATATACAAAAAATAATGAAAGATTTAATGGAGATGACTAAAAATAATGATAAGTATATCATAAATTTTGCAATGGCTTATTCTGGAAGAGCTGAAATAATTGATGCCACTAAAAAAATAGCCAATTTGGTTAAAAAAGGCTTAATTGACATAGATAATATTAATGATGAGATTTTTAGCCAGAATCTTTATTTGGAAAGCGAGCCTGATTTGATAATAAGGACAAGCGAATCAAGATTAAGCGGATTCTTGTTATGGCAGGGCGCTTATGCTGAATTAGAATTTTTACCAAATAAATTATGGCCAGAATTTAGTAAAAAAGATTTTGTCAAATGCCTGCAAGAATATTCTAGACGCGAAAGAAGATTTGGCAAATAATTAATTTTATAAACAATTTTAATTCTTTAAATTTATGCATCAGTAGTTTAGTGGTCAGAATTCCGGCCTTCCAAGAAACTTTTAATAAGGGTTTCATCAAAAGAAGAAAGTCGGAAACCCGGGTTCAAATCCCGGCTGATGCATTCAATAATTTTATATATTAACATAATATTTTCTAATCATGGTTAAAACAGCAATTGTTTTTGAGGCTCATGCAGATGATTTTTCGGTTGGGCTCGGAGGCACAATTATAAAATTAGTTAAAGAAAATTACTATATCATTGATGTTATTTTTTCTGCAGGCCAAAAATCACATCCTCATTATAGAGAAGAGATCATAATAAAACAGCGAATTAGAGAGGCGGAGTATATCGGGAAACAATTTGGGGTTAAACAACATATCTTTTTTGGATTAGATGATAATAAATTAAAAGATGAAATACAAGAAAAAGATATCAAAGAAAGAGTAAGAAGAATAATAAAAAAATATAAACCAAGAAAAATTTTTGTTAATAGCGAAAGTGATCCGCATAAAGATCATAAGGCAGTAAACGAGTCTGTTCTTGATGTTATTAATCGTTTAAATTATAATGCAGATGTTTATTCTTATGAAGTTTGGAATATCATTAGAGAGAATAAACCTGTGGTTTATCTTGATATCACTCCTTATTTCAGGGCTAAAATTGCAATGATGAAATCCTATAAAAGCCAATGGGCATTTATGTATCCATTATTAATTGCAGTATACTTACGCGGCAAATTTTATGGTTTTAAAAATAAATGCAAATATGCTGAAAAATTCTACAAAATCAAATGACTTCTTGAAAACAAAAGATATAATTTTAGTGAAAAATTTACAAGGATTAAGGATAAAATTATTTCAAGAGATTTCAGGGATAATTTGCAGGATGTTTATGGGAAGGTGGATGATAAAACATTCGAAAGATATAAAAAATCTTTATTAGACATGGAAAAATTATGATAAAAATATATAATGGAAAATTCTACAAAATAATGTTACTACTTTAAAGATGCTAAAATAGAAATGTTTATAAATTTTTAATTATTTTTAATATTTGATAAAAATGTCACAAAAATTTCCATTTGTATTAGAGGGGCCTAATAGTTTTCATCGTTTTGCTGGATCAGAAGGAAGTATAGAAAATTATATAGATGAAATTGTAAAACATTCTAAAGTTAATAAGAAAGAATTTTATCAAAAATTGAATGAGATAATCCCAGATTATATTAATATTGAAGTTAGAAATGATTTAGGTTATGATTATATATATATAAAAGCAGATATTCCTCAAGAGGCTTTAAATAAAATGAAGGAATTTAATAAAAAATTTGAAAATATTGCAAAAGAAGCCGGGTTGGATAATTCTCAAATTAAAAAATATGCTAGCTTGTTATATCATCCACTTTTTAATATAAATAGATCCTTTAAAAACATTTATATAATTCTTAAAAACATTTTAATTTATGAAATACTTATTTGTAATCACTGGAATTGGCTTTGGACATATAATGAGAGAAGAAGCAATAATACAAGAATTATTAAAAAAAGACAAAGATGCAGAAATAAAAATTGCTACTTATGGAATAGCATTAAATTATTTCAAAAAAAGATTTCCTTTGACTGAAATTATCGGCCAGAAATTCCCAGACACTTCTTATGAGGTTGATGCAACAAAAGTTATTTTTTCTAACTTATTTTACCCATTTCAATATTTTAGTAATATTGCTAAGATAGAAAAATTAATTGAAGAATTTAAACCAGATATTGTAATATGTGATGCTGAACCAGAAGGAGTTGTTGCTGCTAAAAAAACCAGCACAAAATCAATTTATATCTATAATTTAGATTTGAAAAATGTTGATTTTAAAAAGAATTTTGGTTTATATACTTACATAATAAAAAAAGCTGTTTCTTATTCTCATGAAAATGCTACTCAAACTATAAGCCCTATATTAACTCAAGAAACAAGAAAAGAAGGAAAAATAAATTATGTTAATCCGATAATCAGAGAGTTACCGAGTAATTTACCCCTAGAAACAAAATTAATGAAAGAACTAGGATTAAGCAAACCACCAATATTAATAACAATTGGAGGGGCCAGATTTGGATTAAAACTTGTTAAAACTATTATTAATATATCAAATTATTATGATGAAGAATTTATAGTATTTGGGGTTAATCTGCAATCAAAAAATCGTAATGTTACCTGCTTGCCATTTAAATCTAATTTTTTAGAGTATTTAAAAATTGGAAAAGCTTTGATAAGTTTAGCTGGCCATTGTACTTTGAGTGAAGTTTTAGTTTATAAAAAACCATCTTTAATATTCCCAATTCCAAATTACCT
>CAYITI010000039.1:0-5856 GCA_964366235.1 Candidatus Woesearchaeota archaeon | reverse complement strand
TAAGTTCTTCATATTCGTTTTTATTCTTAATTAAATCTTTATTTATATAAATAGGACCATAATGACCATAGGAATAAGCCTTACTTTTCGAATAATCTATATCCTCATAATTAATGGTAAATTGATTGGTAATCTTATGAATGGTTTTTTTTGATAAAGATTTTAAAAGGAAACCAAAACGAAAATAAAAAACTAAATTTATGATTTTATTGGGAGAAAAATTTATTTTTTTAAAAAATCTTTTTAATAACCCAATATTCTTTTCTTTGAAGAATAAATAACCTTCTTTTTTTAACCACATATTTACATTAATATCCTTAATATAAACCCCGAATCCATGATCCGACATAATTAAGATTGTAGAATTCTTCGGTATTCTTTGTAATGCTTCGCTAAAGATCTTATCCATTAATTGATAAGTTCTTTCTATATAATTTGAACATTCGTTTTGTTCATATCTAGGATGCGATTTATCCATAAATTTCCAATACCAATGTTGTACTCTATCTAACATTGTAAAATGGATCATAAAAAAATCCCATTTTTCAGTTTCTAATAAGAAATTCATAACTTTAGACCTCAATAAATCTAATTGGTAAACATCCTCGAAAAATTTCCTTCTATTCTTCTTATCTTCCCCGTATTTAGTTTTTTCATCAACCCTATAATCGGGAAATTTACTAAGTAATAATTTCTTATAATCTGTTGGGTACACAAAATCTGATTTTAAATTCGGGGCATCTGAAATAACGATGCCATTCAACTTTTTTGGAGGATAGGTCATGGGAACATTAAAAAGAATCGTACGCATATTTTTCTCCGATAAAAAATCCCATAAATCTTTCTCCGATCTAACAGAAAGGGCTGAATTAAGTTTTAATTCTTTATTTTCATTTATATAATAAAAATCATATAATCCATGTTTGCCGGGATTTTTACCTGTAAAAAAAGATGTCCAAGCACAAGGGGTTAATGGGGGATTTGTAGTGTTTAATACTGCCTTTCTGCCCTTATTTAAAAATTTTTTAAAAGTAGGTAACTTGCCTTGCTTTATTAAGGGATCCATAACGTCCCAAGTTGCCCCATCCATTCCAAAAATAAATATTTTCTGTTTTTTCATTTTAAATAATTTAATTTTTTGATATAATTACTAACAAGATTTAGATAAATTTAAAAATATATTCATTATTTTTTATTAAAATGTTAAATTCGCAGAAAAGAAATGATGAAAAAAAGCTAAATGTAATCATGATTACACTAGATGCATTAAGGCCTGATTTTGCTGATAGACTTCCCAATTTAAAAAAATTAATTCCAAAGTCAACTTACTTTAACAATTTAACAACATATGCCCCCCATTCTACCGGAGCATTTTATGCAATTTTCTCAGGAATTTATGGAAATGAAAATGGTGTAAATAGTTATTTTGGCATTGAAGATTTTAAAGAAGATAAATGCAAATTACTAACAAAGTATTTTAAAGAACGCGGTTACATAACTATTGGAGATTCTATGAATGCCATAATTTTGCCGCCACAAGGGTTTGATAAATATTTAGAGCAACAAGAAAGCACAGATGTTCCAAAAAGACATTCTGAAGTGATTGAAGAATTAAATAGTTTAAATAAAGAAAATAAAAATTTCTTTGCACATTTTCATATTAGCAACATACATTATAAATTAATTCATAATGTTGTTAAGAGATATAAATTTGACAATCCGGAATATTATTCTCAGGTTGAAAAGAATAAACAAGATTTTACGAGGTATGCTGAAGAAGCTGATGCTCAATTTGGTAAAATACTTGAGCAATTAGAAAAATATGATTTATTATATAATTCAGTTTTAGTTGTATTCTCTGATCATGGGGCTAGTTGTGGCGAGAAATTTGGAGAACGTTACTATAGTGCCTTTTGCTATGACATTACATTAAGAACCTTTGCTTTATTCTATAATAAAAGTATATTTCCAGCATTTAGCTCAAGTAAAATAGCAAGAACTGTAGATATAATGCCAACGATTTTAGAAGCATTAAATATTAAAGAAGATAGTAATTTTATGGCATTAAGTGGTAAAAGTTTATTTCCAATCATTAAAGATAAAGAAAAAGGATCTAGGGTGGCATTTTCTGAAACAGCTCCATTAGAAGGAACTGCACCATACTCTTCTCCAAAAGATCCAATAATTCATAGTATAAAAAGTGAAGATTGGAAGCTAATGTTTATTAGGCCAATAAATAAATTTGAGCTTTATAATATAAAAAATGACCCTAACGAAGAAAATAATTTATTTGGTAAAGGACATAAAGAAGAACAAGATCTTATGGATTTATTAAAAAACCATACTAAAATAGATTAAAAGTAGACTTAAAAATAGTAAAAACACAAAGGTTTATATAATTTTTCATAAAGAATTTATAAAAGGTTATTAAAAATAAATCAAATGGAAAAAGAATTAACAAGTATATCAATTCCAAAACAACTAGCTGAAAAACTTAAAAAAAAGATTGAAGGAACCCCCTTTCATTCAGTTTCAAGTTACCTAACCTTTATTGCACGTTTAATGTTGTTGGAAAAGGAAGATGGTGATGAAAAACCTATTACAAAGAAAGATATAAAAAACATTAAAGAAAAACTAAAAAAATTAGGCTATCTTGATTAATGGAGGAAAAATGGACAAAGAAGACAAAGAATTTATGGACAAGCATAATTTAGCTGATAAATTTGGTGCAGAAAGAACTCAAAGATGTATAGATTTAATGCAGCCTGATGTAAAACCACTTGTAGGATTACCTTTAAAAGAAAAAATTGAGAAAACTAAAGAAGTAATAAAAGAAGCTTTTGAAAAATACAAAAATGTTGGAATTGGTTTTAGTGGTGGGACAGATAGTTTAGTTTTATTAGATTTAGTTATGCAAGTAAAACCAGACATAACAGTTGTTTTTGTAGATACTATTCGTGATTTCCCTGAAAATTACCAATTTGTAGAAGAAGTAAGACAAAGATATGGAATTCAAAATCTTATTACAGTAAGGGCCGATAAAGACAGATGTGATGAATATTCAGCAAAACTTGGGTTTAAGACCCCAGAATTTATGACAGAATATTGCAATGATCATAAAATTGCTCCAATGATCAGAGCTCTAAAACAGTTTGGATTCGATGGCTTTTTAGTTGGTTTAAGGGGAGTTGAACACGAAGAAAGAGCACAAGAAGTGTTTTTTTCTCCAAGACAAAATCCTCCGCATCACAGAGTACATCCTCTCTTATTTTGGAGAAGGGAAGATATTATGCAGTATGTTAAAGAAAATAATTTAATATGTAACCCCCTATATGCAAAGGGATACAAATCTTTAGGGTGCACAATTTGCTCAGCAGTAATTACAGATCCAAATGCCCATGAAAGGGCTGGAAGAGGCATTGTTAGAGAAGTTATAATGAAAAAATTAAGAGAATTGGGATATACTTAAATTTTAAGTTTTATTGATATTACTTTCTTCATTTTAAAGATATCCTAAATCTTTAAGCTTTTTTTTCACTTTTTCTTCATCATAATTTGAGAATGCATTTTCTTGTTCTTTTTTCTCTAGGTTTAATAAAACTTCGCCCATAATATAAGTTATATAACTTGAAATTGAGTTAAAAGCCGTGCCTTTAATGCGTTCTTTTATTTTATCTGCAAGTTTTATTGGTATACTTATACCAATACTATTTTTTTTATCATTCATAATAATCATCCCATTCAGTAAAAAATATTGTAATGTGCTTATATATAAACATTATTATACATTTAATATTATAATTATTTTTTATTTTTACATAAAAAACAAACATGCCATGTTAAAAATTCATTTATAATGGGTATTTTTGCTGTATTTATAGGGAAAAACCTCGTCCATATATCCTTAATTTCAAAACTTTTTTTAAATAATAATCTCTTAACTTGTTTGATTGTTCTTTTATACAGACCATAATTAATCCAGAGAGTTTTATAACTTTTAATATTTCTCCCTTTTAAAACATTAATTATTCTGATTGAATTTTTTTCTCCTAATAAATGGAATGGCTTTAGACCATGCCCTCCGACAGGAGAATAAAAAGGAGGAAAACTTAGATATAAATATCTGTTTGGTTTAAGAACTCTTTTTATCTCCGATAGCATATTATCCGGATTTTCAACATGCTCTATTAATGAACATGAAAAAACGAGGTCAAAGGAATTATCTTTGAATGGATATCTTTTATTTACATCAACTCTTTTAAATTTTAGACGATGATTTAATCCTGATATTTCTGATTTTTTAAAATCACTAATGATTAGTTCTTTTGCATATTTTTTAAATACTAAAGAATAGCCCCCTTTTCCCGAACCCAATTCTAAAACCCTCATGGAAGATAAATTTATACCTCTATTTCTAAGCTCATTAATAATTTCTTCTGCTTGAAATTTTTGAAAATTTATATAATGAATATTATTTTTTTTATTTCCATCTAAAAATCTTCTTCGAGCTAAAATAATAAATTTTAAAAACTTCATTTTATACTCCTTTCTCTACATAGCTATGTTTATATATCTTATTTTTTACATAAAAGATAATTATTTGTTAAAGTCTCTTTTCTTTTGTAAATATAGCATTTCCTCATTAATTTTTCTATTGGCTCCGATGGTATCTGCAATAAATGCTAAAACCACAAGTTGAAATCCTATAAGCAATAGAACAGCCGCCAATATTAAAGATTGAATATGGCCCTTATCACCAATTGAAAAAAAATATAAAAATCTTAATCCTAACAAAATTCCAAGGATTATAGGAAATAAGCTTAAGGTTAACAAGGCTCTCAAAGGTCTATAACGAATAAAACTTCTCATTATAGTTAAACCAGCTCTTTTAGCATAATTAAATAAATTGTTAATTAATCTGCTTTTTCCTTTCCTCTCTCTAAATTCGCAAGGGGTTTGTAATATTTTTAATCTTTTATCAACAGCCTGTATGATAACCTCTTGTACATATGTATAATCTGACAAAATGTTTAATTTTAGAGCTGTTTCTCTTGAGAATGCCCTGAATCCGCTTTGAGAATCCCTAACAGGATAGCCAGAAACCAATCTTGTAACTAATGTTGCTATTAAGTTACCATATTTTTTGCCAAAAGACATATGATTTAAATTTAAAACCTTTCTGTCTGTCAAGACAATATCTGCTTTTCCGCCTATAATTGGTTGAATTAGCCTTGGAATTTCATGAGCATTATATTGATTATCCGCATCAATATTAACTATAACCTCCGCACCAAGCCTTAAACATTCTTCCAATCCCCGTTTAAAACTTTGTGCTAACCCAAGATTTTTTTTATTCTTGATAGTATAATGGGCATTATTCTTGGATATATTATAAGTATTATCTTTACTGCCATCATCTATTACTAAAATTTTATAATTCTTTGAGGTTTCTTTAATCTCCTTTATGACATTAACTAAAGTTTGTTCTTCATTATATGCTGGTATCATTACAAATACTTTCATTTTAACCCAATTAATTATTAAAAGATAAATTTATAAAACTAATTTTTAGATAGATAAAATAGTATGAATCATCAATTAATCTATAAGATAGCAAAAATAATCCCTAAACCAATTCGAAATGTAATTAAAATATTTTACAATCCAATTATACCCGGGGTATTTAAAAATAAAGCTTATTGGATAAAAATTAATTAAAATAGAATAAGAATCATCTTTATTATTAAAAAAACAAAAGTTTTTTAATTCTTTGATAATAATTTTATTAAAATGAATCTAATCCCTGTTGGAGTATCAAATCATCATATACATTTGTGTAAAGAAGATTGCATTAAA
>CAYITI010000038.1:0-5897 GCA_964366235.1 Candidatus Woesearchaeota archaeon | reverse complement strand
ATAACAAGAGAATTAGGAATTAGAATTTTGCCGAGCAATCCAGTAGATTACATTCCAAGATTTGCTTCAGCTTTAAAATTAAACGCAGAAACGCAAAGCAAAGCAGTAGAAATTTTAGAAAAAGCCCAGAAAGCAGAATTGACTTCAGGAAGAGGACCGACAGGGATTGCGGCTGCTTCTTTATATGTTGCTGCTTTGATTAATAATGAAAAAAGAACTCAAAGAGAAGTGGCAGATGTTGCAGGAGTTACTGAAGTTACAATTAGAAATAGATATAAAGAATTATTGAGAGAGTTAGATTTAAAAGATGAGATTAAAAAGAAATTTTTAGATGAAGAAGAGTAAAATGATAAATGATTATAATGTTATATTTGAATATACTGGAGGTAAGGCCGTAGGGTGTAGAACTTGGTATTCTTTTAAAAACGAAGAAGAGTTTAAAAAATATTCTAGTGAAGATATGCAAAGAGAAAAAAAGAAAGTTATTGCTGAAAATGTAACAATAAATCAAGCTATTCAAATTTGCGAAGAACATGGATTAGCATCCTTACTTGTATTTACAGAAAAATTTTTAAGATAAAATTAAATCTCAAAACTCATTAAATCATAAGCAACTTGAACATTCTTAAATTCATTTTTAGCTTCTTTTAAAATTTCATTTAAATTTTTATATCTTTGAGAAAAATGGGTTAAAACTAATTTTTTAACTTTAGCTTTTTTAGCAATTTTTCCAGCATCTTTTGCGCTTAAATGCTGATATTCTTTTATTTTATCTTTTTCAAGCCAAGTGGATTCACAAACCAATAATTCAGAGTTAGCAGCAATCTTAATTAAATTATCATCATAAGCTGTATCCATTATAAATGTAAATTTTCTTCCTTTTTTCAGAAATGTTGCTTTTTTTACAGTAATCAATTTTCCTTGATATTTGATATCCTTACCCATTTGCAATTCTCCAAGCAATGGATGTTGAGTTAATCCAAATTTTTTTGTATAATTAATATTAATTTTTAATTTATCTTTTTCAACCAATGAGTAGGCTAAGCAATTAACAGAATGCTTAACGTTACTTGATGATAGATAAAAATCGCTGTTTTCAAAAAATTTACCTTCATTAATCTCAATTATTTCATAAACAATATTTGATTTAAAGATAATGCCAGAAATCATGTTTCTAAAAAAATTTTTGCTTCCCTTTGGCCCATATATCTGCAATTTTTTTGAATAATTGCTCATGCCAAGGCTTTGTATTAATCCCGGGATTCCCAAAACATGGTCTCCATGCCAATGTGTAATTAATAATTTGGTTATTTTAGTCGGGCTAATTCCAGCTATTCTTAATTGTTTTTGTGTTCCCTCTCCACAATCTAATAATATTCCTTCATTATTATAATTAATAAAAATAGAGTTTGTGTTGCGCTCCTTTATTGGGAGCATTGCGCTGGTTCCCAGAAATACGATTTTCATTATAAATCTAAACCAAAAGCATTTTAAATAATTTACTATTAAAAATATTATGACAAAAAAGAAGCAAGAACAGCCAAAAGAAGAAATTAGAGAATTTAAAAAATTTAAAATTAATTTAATTGGGGAAAGATTAATCGCTGAAGATAAAGATGAGGCTCATAATATATATGACCAGTCAAGATATGGAGAGGTTTCTGATTCTAAAATTCAATATTCTTTAGTTGAAGGACTATATCTGCTAGAAAAAGGAAGGGTTGAAATAATAAATAATAAGAAAAAAATAGAATTTGATGATTTTATTAAAAAAGCTGTTAAGAAAGAACCAAACTTTTGGACAAGATTTGTTGCTTATCGAGATATGAGGAATAGGGGTTATATCGTTAAGACAGCATTAAAATTTGGAGCAGATTTTAGAATTTATGACAGAGGAATAAAGCCGGGAGAAGACCATGCAAAATGGATTATGTATCCTGTAAAAGAAACAAGCAACTTTTCATGGTATGAGTTTTCTTCTAAAAATAGAGTAGCCCACAGCACCAGAAAAAGATTGTTAGTTGCAGTTATCGATGAAGAAAATGATGTAACCTATTATAGCATAGAATGGACGAGGCCATAACATTTTTATATCTATTTCTTTATTTTATTAATTATGCCTGTAAATATGCAAGAACTAAAATTCAAAGTTTTAGAATACATTAGGATGCGGGGGCCTGTAATCCCTGTGCAAATCTCTAAACAGATTGGGAGTAACATACTATTTGCAGGAGCTGTTTTGTCAGAATTGTTCGCTAATGGCAAAATAAAAATAAGCACTGCTAAAATTGGAGGTTCTCCTGTTTATTATTCTCCTGGTCAAGAAGAAAGATTAATGATGCTTTATCCTTATTTGCATCCTCGGGAGAAACATGTTTATGATCTATTAAAAAATAAAAAAATTTTGCATGATAAATCTTTAGAACCTGTAGAAAGAGTAGCCTTACGTGAAATAAAAGATTTTGCTTATCCTCTTCAGATTAATAATGAAATATATTGGAGATGGTACCTGTTAAATGAAGATGAGGCTAAAAATTCAATCAATGAAATCTTGGCACAGGAACAGCCAAAAGAGGAAATTAAGAAAGAGCCGGAGATTATTTTAGAGCAAAAGAAGATAGAAGTTAAGCCAGGTCTAAATGAAGCAGAGCAATCAAGAGAACTTAAAATTCAGGAAAAAAAATCGTTAAAAATTGATGTTAAAAAGAAAATCAAAAAAGAAATTAAGGAAAATTTCATGTTAATGTTGAAAGATTATTTCGATAATAAAAAAATAATTATTATAGAGGAAAATATTTTTAAAAATGGAAGAGAATTTGAATATATCATAGAAATTCCAAGCCATGTTGGAAATGTCAGGTTCTTTTTAAGCGCCAAGGATAAAAAGAAAATCAGCGATGCTGATCTAAGTTTAGCGCATAACAAATCACAATTAAAAAAACTGCCTTTAATGATATTAACCAATGGAGATTTAAATAAACAAGCAAAAGAATATTTAAATAATAATTATTTAATATTTGAAAAACTTTAAAATCTAATTCTTTTAATCATTTTATATCTGCGATTTAAGATAAAACTTAGATAACTAATAAAAGTTAAAGAAATAAATATTAATACATCATCATTTATCTTAAAATTTTGTTTTATTATTTCAGTTTTAAAATTATTGCATGTTGAATTAAAAGTTGTCAAAAACACAGGAAAAGTTAGATTAATTGCTTGTTCAAGCTCTCTTCTTGGAATGTTTGGATCTTTGGTTAAACTCCAGTTGGTCCAATCTTCTCTATTTCTAGTTGCATCTTTTAAACTTTCATTTAAATTAACAACTGAATTATAACACTTTATGCTAAGATTATAACTTTTTATTCTTTCAAACTCAGAATGCAGTGATCCAGGTTCTTTTGATAAATAATGAGGTGAAACAAATGAATCAGAGATATAATGGCTAGCAACCCCAAAAGCATAACTTGCTTCATTATAATCTTGATTTTCATAATTCTTTTTAGCATCATTAATCCATTTTTCGGCTAAGGGGTAGCTTTTAGGATAATGATGCAATCTTACATCATGAAAAACCAAATCAGGCGCGGTACTCCCTTCTTTTAATAAAGTTAAATTTAATTTTTT
Organism: Candidatus Woesearchaeota archaeon; assembly: GCA_964366235.1. Taxonomy (GTDB): domain Archaea; phylum Nanobdellota; class Nanobdellia; order SCGC-AAA011-G17; family GW2011-AR20; genus GW2011-AR20. The sequence goes on along the minus strand of CAYITI010000038.1, from coordinate 2,270 downwards.
TTGCAATTCAAATTCTGCAGCATAATACATTGTTTCAACTACTGCTTGATGGCCTTTAGAATTCCATGCTAATGTGTTTGGCATTAATATTAAATAAAAAAGTATTATAAACAAATATTTCATATAAACTTTTGATATGGAAGATTATTTATTTGTTTTGGGAAGGGACAAAGAATTGAGTTTATTAGAGCTAATTTGTTATTTTAAAAGAAAAAATATAAATTTTCATATTAAAGATAAATGGGTGGATTTTGCTTTAATATCTTTAAGTCAAAACAATTTTAATATAGAAGAATTAGGAGGGACAATAAAAATTGCTAAGGTGGTATTTGAGAATAAAGATAAAAAAGAGATAATTAACTTTTTAGATAAATTTGATATGCTGAATAAAGATAAAATCTATTTTAGCGTTAATGATGATTTAATAAAAGAAGTTTTAACTAAAAAATTTAAAGAATATAACATTAAATCTTATTACAGAAGCAGTGTTAAAAATCCCCGTTCTGCTTTAAAATTGGATTTAGAATTGATACAGTTTAAAGATTGTTTGGCAAAAGTAATTCAAGTTTCAAATCCAAGAATTTACAAAAAAAGAGATGAAATAAGACCAAGATTTGATGAAAAAAAAGTTACTTCGATTAGATTAGCTAAAATTTTAATTAATCTAAGCCAGGCCAAAAAAGAAATTTTTGATCCTTTTTGCGGGGCCGGGACAATATTGCAAGAAGCTCTATTGATGAATTTGGATTCTTATGGCTTGGATATTAATGTAAATGAAGCGAAAGAGAATTTATCCTGGCTTATTAAAAATTTTAACATTAAAAGTAATTATAAACTATATGAGGGAGATTCTAGAAAATTAAGCAAATTTGTTAATAATGTTGAATCTGTTGTAACAGAGCCTTATCTTGGCCCTTATCTAAAAAATTATTTAAAACATAAAGAAGCATCATCCATCATATTAGAATTAGAAGAATTGTACAAAAAAGTTTTTAATGAATTAAACAAAATTACAAAAAGAATTGTGATATTATTTCCAATAATTCCAACTAAAGACAGGAAAAAGATTAAAATAAATATTAAAAAAATACTATTTGGAACTGAATTTAGGGTTTGCAATTATGGAATTAAATTACCTATCTTCTACAAACACAAAGGATCTATTTTAGAAAGAGAAATTTGGATTTTTGAGAAAATTAAAACGTAACCTTTAAATATTCTCTTCTTTGTTGCCTTGCTATGGGAAGAATTAAGACAAAATTAGTTAAGAGAACTGGAGAAGAATTATTTAATCTTTATCCAGATCGATTTAGCAATGACTTTGCAGATAATAAAAAGATTTTACCTCAAATTGTTTCATTAAATTCTAAAAAACTTAAAAATTCAATTGCAGGCTATATTACCAGACTAGCCAAGAGAAAAAAGTTAAAATAAATTTAAAAAAGAAAATATTATAAACATTCATTGTTTAATCTAATAAAATGATTAGCAATATACATTAAATTGGAGGCAACAAAAATGACAGATAACGACGAGAAAAATACTGTGTTTATAGGCTCTAGACCGTTCATGAAACTGAAGTAAGTTAATTCTTTTTCGGACTGTTTTACGTAACTGGAGTCATAATGCAGTTTACAACACAAGGATCACCAGAGGTAAAAGTAAAAGCTCGTGGAAAATTTATTTCAAGAGCAGTAGATATTGTGGAAGTAGCTAGCAAGAGATTCTTAGAAAATACAATAGAAGTTAAAGATATAAAAATAAACAGCGAAGAGTTTGAAAACCAAGAAGGAAGAACAGTTAGAGTAAGCACAATAGAGATTACCTTAAAGCGCAAATAATTTTTATTTTTAAAAATACAAAAGTTTATATTTAGCTATTTTTATTTATTCTTAGAGGTGGTAGATTGGATAAATTATTAGATGAGATATTCTATATTAAAAAAGAAATTAGAATTCTAGCAATTATTTTTATTTTAATCTTTGTAATAGGCATAATTGGATTTATGATAATAAAAGATGTAAATTTTAAAGAAGCTTTCATATTAACTGTAGAAACATTAGCTTTTTCCTATAAAGAGGAACAGGGAGCAAGCAGGTTATTACAACTATTTTTATTAACTGTAGGTGTAATTTTAGTATGGTTTATAATATGGACAAGTTTTGATTTATTATTAGAAGGTCATTTTAAAAAATATTATTATGGGGTGAAAAATATGGACAATATAAAAAAACTTAAGGATCAGATCGGAAGAGCACACGTCTGAACTC
>CAYITI010000037.1:0-6070 GCA_964366235.1 Candidatus Woesearchaeota archaeon | reverse complement strand
AGTCCTAAATCTTCGCTTAATGCTTTGCTTTCATCAATCATTTCTTTTTTTAATCTTATACTTTGTTTAGAATATCGCAACATTAATTCTTCATCATGTTCTTCTTTAGCTTGTTCAAATTTTTTCTCAGCTAATTGTTTTCTATATTCACGTTCTTCTTGTTCTTTAATTTTAAGCAAAGGAGCTTTTCCGTCAAACACAAAACATAATTTGATATTCTGTGCCATTAAATTTGTAACTCTGGTTATAATTCCCTGCAGATGAGAGGTTATATTTTGATTAGAATCCATTAAAGGAGTGCCATCAGGTTGTCTTATTGAACTGATAAATTGGTAAATCATTTGAGAACTATCTATTGCTATTTTTTTATTCTCTAAATCTTTAGATGAAATTTCTTTTTTAGATATTAAATTTCCAATTTTTAAACCCATAAATTTGGTTATAAGTTTATCTTTATAAATTTTTATTATTTAGAAAAGTTTATATTAAATCTAAATTATTTCAAGTTTAATGATAAAAAATCTTATTTTGGACCATAAAGGAGGTTATTACAACTATAAAGTTCATGATATAAAAATGAGTCTGCTTTGCAAAAATTTCATTTCTTTAAAAGATTACTTAGATGAAATTTTTATGAATTGTCCGAATGAGTATTTTAATTCAGGCCCAAGAAGTTCTGGATTAAAGTTTAAGTTAAATAATTTGTTAATACATCAAATTTCAGGCCATGAAATAAGTGATTTAACAAGGCAAGCTCTTGAAATCAATAAAGAGCGTTTTAAAGATAATCATCCAAAAGTCCAGGTTTTTTTATTAGAAAATGATGATAAAACAATAGCCATGGAAGTTCCGCTATGGATTACTCCCGAAGAATTAAAGGAATTTCATTCTATTTTATCAAGCAAATCTCCTTTAACAGGCCATATTGATGTTTTAAGGGTAGAAAATAATAAAATTTGGATTTGGGATTATAAGCCAAATGCATTTGAAGAAAAATATGCTGCCACCCAAGTTTATTTTTATGCTTTAATGCTGAGTAAAAGAACAAATTTAGATTTAGAGAATTTTAGATGTGGTTATTTTGATCATAATTATTCCTATATATTCAAGCCAGAAAAAGAATTAATTAATATTAAGCCATTATTAGAATTTCTATAATAAAGCTTAAATAATATATTAATATAGTTAGTGTATGGAAGGTAGATTCTTATTTTATCCGATAGATATAGATTTTAATAATCAGGGAATTATAAGGATATTTGGAACAACAACAGAAGGCAAAAAGATTTGTGTTTATGATGATAGCTTAAGACCTTATTTTTGGGTATTGGGTGATAAAAATATTGAAAAAATAAAGAACAAGATTGATGATTTAGAATTTGAAGAGGATTTTAAAATTTTAGATACAAGTATTTATAGTAAAAATTATTTAGGAAATGAAATAAAAGCTGTTAAAGTTGAAGTAAATAATACAAAAGCTGTTAAAGCAGTTTCTCGTGAGATTAAAAATTTAGGTTTTGATGTCAAGGAAGATGACATTAATTTTGCAAAACGTTATTTAATTGATAAGGAGATAACCTTATTGACCTTAAGTGAAATTGGGGGGGAATTAATTGAAGATATAAGATATGATGTTTGTATTAGAGGGGAAGTTAAGCAAAAAAGCCAGGATTTTTATGATGATTTAAAGGTAATTGTTTTCGATATCGAAGTTTACGGTTCTCTTGGTGGCATTGAAAAGGTAAAGAATGATCCAATATTAATGATTGGTTTACGGGGCAATGACATCAAGAAGGTTATAACCTGGAAAAAGTTTAAAGCTCCTGATTATGTTGAATTCGTTGATTCTGAATCAGAGATGATTGAAAGATTTAATGAAATAATTAAAGATTATAAACCAGATTGCATTGTTGGTTATTTTTCAGATGGTTTTGATTTTCCATATATAAGAACTAGAGCAGATAAATATGATATCAAATTAGATTTGGGTTTGGATGGCAGTTCTGTAATTTTTAGACGCGGTTTAGGAGAAAGCACAGCAAAAATTAAAGGGATCTTGCATTTAGATATTTTAAAATTCATTAAAAGGATTATGTCCGGGAGCTTGCAGCTTGATTCTTATAGCTTAAATTCTGTTGCTCAAGAATTATTGCATGAAAGGAAAAAAGATGTAAATATTAATGATATTATGAAAGCATGGGACGAAGTTAAAGATTTAGAAAAATATTGTGAATATAATTTGCAGGACACAGAATTAACATTAAAAATTTTTAAGAAAATACTCCCAAACATTTCAGAATTAGTCAAATTAGTTGGGGTATCTATGTTTGATATATGCAGGATGAGTTATGGAAAATTAGTTGAGAATTACTTGATTAAAAGAGCTAAGGAATTTAACGAAATTATTCCCAACAAACCAAGCCACAGAAATATTGAAGAGAGAATGGGAATGACTTATCAGGGAGCATTTGTAATGGAGCCTGAACCTGGATTTTATCAAGATGTTGTTTTTTTTGATTTTATGTCATTATATCCCAGCATCATTGTTGCGAAGAATATTGATCCGGGAACATTTAATGTAAAAAAGAAAGGTTACAAGACTCCAGAGATTATCGACGATAAAGGCAAAAAAGTATATTATTATTTTGATGCTAAAAAAGAAGGATTTATTCCTAAAGTTGTTCGTGATTTAATTATTAGAAGAAATAGGATTAAAGAAATTTTGAAAAAGGAAAAAAATCCATTATTAGAAGCAAGGAGCTATGCATTAAAAACAGTTGCTAATTCTGCTTATGGGATGCTGGCTTTTTTTGGTGCAAGATATTATTGCAGGGAATGTGCTGCCAGCATAGCTGCATTTGGAAGGGAATACATCAAAGAAACAATAAAAAAAGCTCAAGAAGAAGAATTTAAGGTTATTTATTCTGATAGTGTTGATGGAAAAACAAAAGTAATTATAAAAGAAGGCAATAAAATCTATGAAGAAAAGATTGAAAATTTATTTGAAAATGTGGATGATAAAAGTTTTGGAAAAGAGTATAATCTAAAGAAGAATGTTGATGTTTTAACCCTTGATGAAAAAGGTACTTCTGTTTTCAAACCAATAAAGCATGTAATGAGGCATAAGACAGATAAAAAAATGTTTAGGGTTTATTTTACGAATTATTGGTATATTGATGTAACCGAGGATCACTCTTTGATGGCGTACCAAACAACCAGTTTTAAGAATACTAAAGAAAGAAAAATTCTATTAAAAAGAATTGTAGAAATCAAGCCGGAAGAAATAAATAAAAAAGCGAATAGTATTATAGCTCTTAAAAGATTGCCTCAAGGCAAAATAATAACAAATGATTATCCAAAAGAGGTTTACGAATTTATGGGTTATTTTATTGGTGATGGTAGTTTCGTCAGAAATAAAAGTCATCAAAAATATAACAAAGATTACTGTTTGAAGTTATCTTTAGGAAATGATAAAGAAGAAATTTTTGATAAGTTGATAACACCATTAATAAAAAAGGGTTTTATTAGAAAATATTGGTGGAGCAAGAGTAGGGAAGGTGATTTAACTATAAATGGTTTAAACTTAGTGGGTATGATTTCAAAGTATTTTAGAGATAATAATGGCAAGAAATCAATTCCAAATTTTCTATTTGAAGAAAAAAATGATAATATCTCGGCTTTTTTGAGAGGGTTATTTTCGGCTGATAGTTGTGTAAGGATAAGAAAGAATTCTCCTATAATAAAATTTACTTCAATTTATGATAAATATATCGAAAAAGTAAGAAGATTGCTATATCAAGTCGGCATAGCTCACTCTGTTTTTAAGGAGAATAGTATAAACAAGTATAATGATAAAGTCAAGGGAAAAATTTATTCAACCGGAAGTCAATCAAAAAACATAATAATAAGAAATAAAGAAAATTTTATTAAAGATATCGGATTTTTGATGGATAGAAAAAATAAATTAGCAGGGATTAAAACAAATAGTTTAAGACATAAGAATATTAAAGATTTTGATTTTATTTTTCAACAAGTGAAAAGGGTAGAAGAGCTAAAAACACCAGAATATGTTTATGATATAGAAGTCGATAACAACCATAAATTCTTTGCGAATTATGTTTTAGTCCATAATACAGACTCTATTGCTATTTCATTAAAAGGCAAAAGCAAAAAATCTGCTTTGGATTTTCTAAAAAAAGTTAATGATGAGCTGCCTAGTTTGATGGAGCTAGAGTTGGAAAATTTTTACCCAAAAGGAATATTTGTTTCCAAAAAAGGAGATGCGCATGGTGCAAAAAAGAAATATGCATTAATTGATGAAGAAGGAAAATTAAAAATAACAGGTTTTGAGACAGTAAGGAAAGACTGGAGTTTAATAGCCCGTGAAACACAATTAAAAGTTCTTGAAATAATATTAAAAGAAGGAAAATATGAAAATGCGTTAAATTATGTAAAAAAAGTGATTAAAGATATTTTAGACAAAAAAATAAATTTTGATAAAATGATTATAGGTGTGCAATTAAAAATGCAATTAGAAAGCTATAAACTAATTGGGCCGCATGTTGCTGTTGCAAGAAAAATGAAGGTTAAAGGCTATGATGTAAGTCCCGGTGCAACAATTTATTTTATTATAAGCAATGAAAAAGGAATGATACGCGATAAAGCCAAAATTCCAAATGAATGTAAAGATTATGATGCTAAATATTACATTGAAAATCAGATAATTCCAAGTGTAGGAAAGATTTTTGAAGTTTTTGGAATTAAAAAAGAACAATTAATGATTAAAGAACAAAAAAATCTAGGGGAATTCTAATGGATAGTTGGGAAAAAGCAGGAAGGATATCAGCAGAAGTTTTAGAATATGGAAGTAAATTAATTGAAATAGGGGGCAGTGCAATAGAAGTTCTAGATAAGATTGAAGCTAAAATTTATGAATTAGGAGGCAAACCAGCATTTCCAGCTCAAATTTCGATAAATGATTTAGCAGCACATGTAATTCCAGAAAATAATGTTGTATTTAAAGAAAATGATATTGTTAAATTGGATATCGGCGCGCATGTTGATGGTCATGTTGCAGATAATGCCAAAACAATTGATTTAGGAAATAATGAAGATTTAGTAAAAGCCTCTAAATTAGCATTAAATGAAGCTATAAAAGTTATTAAGCCTGGAGCCAAGTTATATGAAATTGGTTCAGTCGTAGAAAAAACAATAACTGAATTTGGTTTTAAGCCTATTAAAAATTTGTTTGGTCATGGAATAGATATTTATGAGTTACATGCTAGATACAGCATACCAAATTTTGATAATAAAAATAAAAGTGAGTTAAAAGAAGGGCAGATTATAGCTATAGAACCCTTTGCAACAAATGGAATTGGTATGATTAAGGATGGAAAATTATCTGGAATATATAATGTAACAAATATTAAACAAGTTAGAGATAATAATACAAGAGAAATTTTGAAGTTTATTTTGGAAAATTATAATATGTTGCCTTTTGCTAAAAGATGGTTATTAAAAAAATTTCCAGAATTTAAGGTTAGCTTTGCTCTAAGAACATTAGAAAAGGAAAGCATTGTTTATCATTATCCTCAATTGCCCGAGGTAAGCCAAGGTTTAGTCAGCCAACATGAGTTTACAGTTTTAGTTAAGGATAAACCAAAAATATTAACTAAGGTAGATTAAAAACATTTATATAAAACAGATTTGGATTAAGTAATATGGAAAAAATTAAAGATATCATGGTTAAAAAAGTTATTACTTTTAAAGAAAATTCTTCTATTAAAGAAATTGCAGAAAAAATGGGCAAATTAGATATTGGCTGTGCAATAATTGTTAGAGGGAGAAAACCAATTGGGATTCTTACAGAAAGGGATATGGTGAAAAGAGTCATTGCTAAAGATTTAGATATTAGAAAAACAAAAGCGAAAGAAGTAATGACAAGTCCTGTTGAGACAATTAATCCTGATGCAAATATTTATTATGTAAGCAAAGTAATGAAAGAGAAGGGATATAAGAGATATCCAATTGCGAAAGACAAAGTGACAATGCTAACTATTTTTGAAATCTT
>CAYITI010000036.1:0-6091 GCA_964366235.1 Candidatus Woesearchaeota archaeon | reverse complement strand
TAGAAAAATTAAAAGAAGAAAAATCAAATATAAATAAATTAAAACTACCTTCAAAAGAAGAATATGAAAGAGACTTAAAACATCTTCTTAATTTTATTCCAGATTATGAACAAGTAAAAAAAGAAGTTTTAAATTTAATAAACAGAATTAAATAAGATGTTAATTAGGTTAATTTCAAAAACATATTAAAATCTAGGGTTTTAAGCATTATAAAACTAAATTAAGAATTTTTGATAGAAATTTTTATAAAGAAAATTTAAATCTTAAGGTAATTGACCTGAGCCTATTTCAGGTGTTTTTAAGGAATCTAATTCAGCTTTATAGTATTCTTTTTCACTAAATCCATATAAATTTGCAAATAACCTTCCAGGAAATCTCTTTATAGCTGTATTATATTTTTGAATGCTTTCAATATATCTTCCTCTAGCAACTGTAATTCTATTTTGTGTTCCAGATAATTCGTCTGTTAAAGCAACATACTGCTTATTAGCCTGCAAAACAGGATAGTTTTCAGACGTTGCAACTGCATTAATCAAAGCTGTAATTCCATTATTCATTTCTGCTCCTGCAAAATCTTTTTCAAATAAAGTTTTGGAATTCTGCCATTTTGTCCTAGATTCTGTAACCTCTTTAATTAGATTAGTTTCAATTTTTACTGAACTTGAAACAACAGATATTAAATTCGGAATTAAATCTGCCTGTCTCTGATATTGATTTTCTGCCTCACTCCATTTACCATTAACATCTTGGTCTAAAGTAACAAAAGTATTATATTTTGATATGAATAAAACTAAGAATATAAACAATATTCCAAAAACAATTAACCAGATTTTATTTTTTTGAAAGAAATTCTGCTTTTCCATAAATATAACCTTATTTTTGCATTTAAAAAACTATCTGCCAACCCCTCCGCCTCCAGAAGATCCCCCGCCGAAACCTCCGCCAGATCTACCAAATCCTCCAGGCAAATTTCCAAAACCTCCCGGCCAGCCTCCAGAATTGGAGTTGTATTGTTTTATCTTAAAGGTGTGGTCCTTAGCACATTTATATACTGCATAACCTGCAGCTACTCCTAAACATTTCATGGTTAATCCATCTTTCTCGCATTTTTTTCTATTTTTAACAAATGAAATAAAAACAATAATCAATAAAATTAAAAATATAAATGGCAGATAAAATATAAACAGACTAAGGATTTTATAGTTCCATTTTTTTTCTGGGATATCTAATAATTCTTGTTTATTTTCATTGATGATTTTAGAGATCTCTTTTGTAAATAATACAATTCCCTGATTAACCTGTTTATTATCCCGATATGGAACATATTTTTCATCTAATAATCTGCCTAATTTAGAATCTGGTAAAACTCCCTCTAATCCGTAGCCGGTCTCTATTTCAATTCTATTCTCTTGTAAAGAATATAAGATTAATAAGCCATTATCCTTGTCTTTTTTGCCTATTTTCCACTCATTAAATAATTTTGTCCTGTATTCAGCAGGGGTCAATGGTTTTGTTGTGTTAATTGTAACGATAACTAATTCTGCGGTTGTATTTTTTTCAATTTCATTTAAAATAAGTTTAAGTTCATTTGTTTCATTATTAGAAAATATATCTGCAAAATCATTAACATATTTATCATAATGTTGCGGAAATTCCTGACTGGATACATTAGTTGCAAGAATTAAAATTAATAAAACTAATAATTTCATTGTAGAATATAAAGAAATGTCAGATTTATATAATTTTTTGTTATTGAAATTATCATGGAAGAGACAATAATAATATTTGAAAAAGCAATAAAAAATTATGATTTCGTTAAAGAATTATTGCCTGGTATCGACAAAATAATGAAGATGTATGATAAATTATCCTCCCAATTAAAAGAAAATGATTCTTTAGAAGTTAAATTATATACAGAAAAAATCAGCGATAAGTATGGAGATACTGAAAAGAGATGCCCAACTATAGAAATAATATTAAATAGAAACGGAGAAAAACCAAAAACTATTGTTTATTATAATGCCGGGATAAATAATCATCCTTATCATATGAACTTGTATGTGAATGACACAATCTATGCAATTAATAAATAAATGGATTAAACATATTTTCTTTCTAATTCTTCAACTAATTTAGATAAATTTCTCTTTCTTATTTTTGTTTTTATATTCTGTTCATTTCCAAATCTGTTTATTAATCGATATAATTTGTTAATATTTAATTCAATGCCATAATTTTCTTTTATTATATTAAGTGCTTGTTTATTAGAAGATGAATTTAAGTAAGTATTTACGATTTGTTCTATATCGTTATAATCTTCTAGTTTATTATCTGTTATTTTTATCCTATTGCTGTTCTCAAATTTATATATTTTAATATTATACTTATCGAAGACTTTCACATTCTTTATGTGAATTTTTTTATCTGGATTTTGTTTATTTATATATTCTCTAACTTCCTCTAAATTAATTCCACTTATTGTAAAAGAGGTGTCTTTTTCTGTTGGGAATAAATATTCTTCATCTTTAAAAGTTAAATCTCCTCTAATTCCATCTTTACCATGATGAAATTTGCCTTCTTTAAAATAAACTTTATCAAGTTCTATTGTTTTTCTGACTCTTTTGCTGGGATTATTCTTTAAATTATAATTTACAATCTCTTCTATCTTCTTTTCTAGATTATTTTTGCCATAATTCTTTTCAATAGAATTCCATAAATTATTTTTTATTTTGATTTTTTTATTATCTATAATTGTGGCTTCAACATGAAATTTAGGCTGTTGCTCTAAAATTTGTTTTTTAACTTTTTCTTGATTAAAAAACTGATTATAAAATGTATAAGTTCCAATGATTAAACTAGCTAATATACCTGCTGTTATCTGAAAAATTCTATTATTAAATAATTTTTTTATATTTGATTTTTTATGATATTCTTCAACAAAACTTTTATTATTCTTTATTTTTAGAACCTCTTCAAGTAAATTTTTATCAACAATTTCTTTTATTTTATAAGTTTTATCTCCAGTAGTTACTGGAATTATTTTTATTTCTAGATTTTGTTCTACGGTAGGTATTTCTTCAGTTTTTTCTGAAACAGGTGTTATTTCAGTGATTTTAGGTATTTTAGATTCTATTCTGGACTCTAAAGGTTTTTGTGTTTTTTCTAAATAAAGACTATCATAAAATTGTTTATTTTGAATATAATCCTCATAAACAGAATAATCAGAATTTTTTTCTAGTTCTTTTTTTAGATTGTCTAATATTGATTGTAAAGTCAGCGTAAAAGTGCCAATATTTATTTTATTAATTACATCATAGCTATAGAATCTACGTTGTTCTTCTGTAATAAACTCATTTTCCCACATATGACAAATGTGGTTCATTAAATCATTATAACTAGTATGATTCTTTTTTTTCTCTAATAGCAAAAATTCTTTTTCTATGACTCGAGCCTTTTCAACATTTTGTAAAGATAAGGGATTATCAGATTCTTCATTAAAGAATGTAGGTAAATTAAAATATTCAAACTCTTCCTTATTTAACTTCTCAACAACTAAACGTTTTGTATTTTCGACCATTTTATTAAATAAAATTATTTACTAAACAATGATAATTAAATTTATAAAACTTTGTTATATTCGATTCACTCGCGCGCCTTATAAGAAATAGGTTGTTCGATTCTTTCCAACATTTGTTCTAATTCTCTGTCAATTTTTTCCATCTTTTCTTGACTTCTTGTAAATTTCTGCCAGACTCTGCAACCAAAATAATGATGAGTTCCTTTAACAACATCTACTAAACCGTCTGTTACTCCCAACGCAACTATTGGAGTAAATGCTACTGTTGTGCCGAGCCATGCTCCAACACCAATCTTATATTCTAGCGGATAATCTCCAGAGAAAAAATCTCCTAATTTATTATAATCAATACCTGATAACATTCTGTAGCACAAATAACCAGCATAACTCTATACACCTGTATCAATAGCTCCAACTACCTTACCTAATGTTTTTAATTTCATAAAAATTGTTATTACTATTAATTTTATAAATCTTAGGGAACGCTCATGAACTCTTCGCTTCTTTCAGAATCTCATCTCACTTCGTTCGGGAAGGTAACAGCTGTTTTAAAAAATTTAAGAAAAATCACATATTTTCAGTTAATCCCTTTCTTTTTCTAATGTTTGTAATTATTTTTTGCTGCATCTCAAAAGGCAATTTTTCAAATAATTGATCAACAACATAATGGCTTCCTCTTCCTTCTGTAGCACTTCTTAAATCATTTGTTAATCCAAACATCTCAGCAACAGGCAATTTTACTTTAACTTTTATATAATCTTCTGTTTGCTCAACATCTAATAATTGCCCGCGTTTATTTTGCACTAATTTGCTTATTTCTCCTAAAAATCTAGCAGGAGCATCTAATTCAAGAATTTGCATAGGTTCATACATCGCAGCTTGGGCTTTTAACATTGCTTCTTTTATTGCGTCTCTTACTGCAGGCAATACTTGTGCTGGTCCTCTATGAATAGCATCTTCATGAAGTTTTGTATCTGTTAAGGTAATTTTCATTTTCATCCCAGGTTCTCTTGCCAAAGGACCTTCATTCATAACTTGTTCAAATCCTTCAATAACTAATTCGATAACCTCTCCAATATGTACTTCTCCTCTTGTTCCGTCGATTAAAACATTTGCCTTATAGATGTCGCGGAATTTCCTAGCTTCTTTAGCATCAACCCCCAATTTAACTAATTGTTCCCAAAGAGTTTTATCTTTCTTTTTAACGCCAGTTTCAGCCAATTCTCCCGATTTAATAGCTTCATAAATATTATCTTCTAATGGTTCAACCTTAAAAAAGAATATATTATGCTTATTTGGTGTTCTTCCCTCAACTTCAGGGCTTTCTTTCTGAATCGTTTCACGATAAACAACTATGGGAGAACTTGTAACAACATCCACTCCTTTTTCCTTTCTAATTCTATTTTCAATAACCTCTAAATGCAATTCTCCCATTCCTGACATTAAATTTTCTCCAGTTTCTTCATTAATTTCAATTTTAATACTAGGGTCTTCTTTGCTTACTTGTTTTAAAACTTCAACTAATCTTGGTAAATCACTTGGCTTTTTAGCATCAATGCTTTTAGTAACAACAGGTTCAAAAATATGTTTAATAGCTTCAAATGGAGTTAAATTTATGCTTGAAACAGTTTCTCCAGCATAAGCATCTTTTAATCCAACTATTCCAACAATATTCCCAGCAACTGCTCCATCTACCTGCATTCTTATGGGGCCTTTATAAATATTAACTTGCTGTACTCTGACTTTTCTCTTTGCTAATATCATATCAACTTCCTGCCCTTGTTTTATTGTTCCAGAGAATAATCTGCCAGCAGATACTTCCCCTGCATGTTTATCAACTACAATTTTAGTAACTATAAATGCCACAGGTCCATTTGGATCACAGTTAATTAATGCTTTTCCTTCCTCCGAATCAAGGTCACCATGCCAGATTTTTGGAATTCTGTAGGCTTGTGCTTGTTTTGGATTAGGATGATGTTTTACAACAGAATTGAGAACAACTTTATGCAAAGGAGCTTTTTTAGACATTTCATTAGAGTCATTTTTTTCATAAGCTGAAAAGACGTCTTTAAAAGTAACCTTATGTTTTTGCATATAAGACAAGCTTAATGCCCATTTGTGAAATGCAGAGCCAAAACATACACTTCCATCCTGAACATTTACACTCCACTTTTCCTTAAATTCCTCAGGAGCAAGATTATTGATTAATCTATTAACATCTGTGATAACTTGTGTTAATCTTTCTTGGATTTTTTCAGGAGTTAATTTAACTTCCCTGACTAAACGATCTACTTTGTTGATGAATAAAATTGGCTTGACTCTTTCTCTTAAAGCTTGTTTAACAACTGTTTCTGTCTGAGGCATAATTCCTTCAACAGCATCAACTAAAATTATAGCACCGTCTACTGCTCTCATAGCTCTTGTTACATCCCCGCCAAAATCAACATGTCCAGGAGTATCAATTAAATTAATCAAATATTTTTCACCATCAACATCATGAATCAGATCGGAAGA
>CAYITI010000035.1:0-6234 GCA_964366235.1 Candidatus Woesearchaeota archaeon | reverse complement strand
TCGTGAGACAGTTTGTTCGATATCTGCTGGATGTGTTGATGTCTGAGGGGAAGGACCATTTAGTACGAGAGGAACGATGGCTCGAGGCCTCTGGTATATCTGTTGTCTATTAAGGCAGGCAGAGCAGCTACGCCTTCAGAGATAAATCCTGAATGCATCTAAGGATGAAACTCTCCTCGAAAATAGACCTCATCAGGCAGCTCTAGAACAGAGCGTTGATAGGACTGTGGTGTACGCACTGAGGTAACGAAGTGTTTAGCCAGCAGTTACTAATAGCTTGAAATAAAATATCTACCTATGCTTTTTTATTTCAAATAAATTGCAATTTTATCATTTCAAAACGTTTATAAATTCTAAATTACATCCAATTCTATTAGGTAGGCAATCTAACTACGGATCACAGGAATTTTGTGCATAAAATGACAAAATTCTTTTAAAGATCTGAGGAAAGTCCGTCCACCAAACCTTTTTAGGAAAAAGCTTTACCAAAAAGCTCTGAAAAGATGAAAGTGCAACCTTAAAAGGGTTCCAGAAATGGAAGGCAACCACTCAGAAACGACACGGCCTTATATTAAAAATATGTGGCTTGCGAAGTTTCTTGCAAAAGAAACAAGTTAACCAGCTGAATTGATATAAGGATACGATGAAACGAGGAGTCCTTGCTGGTGCAAAGCTATTAGAAGCTGCTTAGTAGAATGTTAGAAAGATCTGCTCTTGCTTTATGTGAGAAGATCTACAGAAGATGGCTTATTGTCTACCTATCTAAATTTTAAAATAAAGAATATTAAATTGAAAAATTAAATTTATTAGAAAAGCTTTTATACATCAACTCTATTTTAAAATTATGGCTGATGAAAGAATACAAATGCCTTCGGGAATGGGAGGATTAGTAAGGTATTTTGATGATGCTAAAAGCAAGATACAATTTAAGCCAGAGCATATTGTTGTTTTTATTGTGATTATTATTATTGCAGAAATATTATTGCAAACCTTATTATAAATTCTTAATAATAAAATGTTTCCAGGAATGAATAAAAAAATGCTTGAGCAAGCCATGAAAAAGCTCAACATGAAGCAGGAAGAGATTGATGCAGATGAAGTTATAATTAAAGGCAGTAAAAATTTAGTTATTAAAAATCCTCAAGTTGTTAAAATGGAAGTAATGGGCCAGGAAACAATACAAATTACAGGCAAAATTGAGGAATTAATAAATGAAGAAGATGTTAAAACAGTAATGGAACAAGCTAATTGTTTTAGGGAAGAAGCAATTAAAGCATTAAATGAAAATAATGGAGATTTAGCAGCTGCTATATTAAGTTTAAAATAGCAATTTATTTATAATTAATTCTATTTATAATATAATGCAAGAAGTTGTTAATTCATTAAATCAGGCCAATAAGTTATTAAAAACAGCAGACCATTTAACTTATGTCACTTATCCTTTATTGAATGAGAATAAATTAATTATAACAATATTGGAAAATTTATCAGAAGCCATGATTAAGGCTATGGACGCTATATTATATTATGAAAGAAACTTTAAAAGAATAAATTATTTTCCAAGTGATTTTAAATCAAAAATAGAAACATTTAAATCATTGGCATCATATTACAATATTAATCGAAATTATCTTGTACTAATTCAAGATTTACATAATATTATAGAAAGAAGAAAAACAAGCAAGATGGAATTCATTAAAAATGACAAATATATAATATGGAATAATGAATTTGAAATGACAACATTAGATTATAGTAAAATAAAAGATTATTTAAACCAGAGCAAACCCTATTTTGATAAGGTTAATTATATACTAAAGAATGTCAAGTCTAAATGATGCTAAAGGTGAAATCCAAAGAGCAGATCATCTGCTTTATGTTACATTAAAGTATACAAGGACTGTAGAGGTCATCAAAAGCGTTATTTCCAGATTAGCTAATGCTTATGACAATGCAGTAATCTATGCGCTTGAAAAGATAAAGGATAAGAAAAAAATTAAAGAAATTCCATCAACCCCTGTTTCAAGGGCCGAACTATTGCATGATTTATATAAAAGAGATATTGCAATCCTAGATTCCTTAAATCTTTATTTCTTATTGAGAAAAATTATACGTGCAGAATATACTAAAAGGGAAGAGTTCAGGAAGAATGTTACCCTGACTGTGATGCATAAAGATGAGGTTGTTGAAGTCAATATAAAAGTTTTAGGAGAATATTATGAAAAAACAAAAGGGTTTATTGATTATATTGCAGAAAAATTTAAATAATTATTCTAATTTTGATTCTATAGATTTTGTTTTAGACGGGTAAGTCCATCCAGCTACATTATACCTTGCTTGAGTTTTGTAATTTATTGCAAGATCTATTAGTCTAAATAAATTTTTAAATTTACTTTTATATTTTGAAAGGAAATCTTTAATCTCATCTGGGGTTTTATCGCCAAATTCTTTAAAATTTTCTCTATCGATTTTAACCCCTTCATAATCTATTGTTGGAAAACTGCCCACCACTATCATATTGTATCGCCTCTATTTTTATCGAAATATTCGTTTGCTAATGTCTGAAATTTTTCATCTTTTGATTTAAAATCAGGATCTATGGGCTTGGCATAACCATAAAATGAGATTCCATCTTTAGTTGTTTGTACAAAGAATTCTGCTCCATGATATATTTTATAATCTATGCCCCAACGATGTTTTAATAAATATAATCCATTTTTTCTCAAATATATTTCATCATAATCAGTGGGTCCAATTTCATAGGCTTTACAAAATAATTTATATATATCAACTAAATAATCCTCTGATAATTTCTCTAAAGGTAAATTTAATTTAACAGGCATACTTTTAATAAAATAAATAATTATATAAATTTAATTAAAATTTTAATTTTTATGACACAAAAATTATTCTGGGAAGATGCTTATTTAAAAGAGTTTCAAGCAGAAGTTGTTGATGTTCAAGATAAATATATTATATTAGATAAGACTTGTTTCTATCCTCGATCAGGAGGTCAAAACTGTGATTTAGGAATATTAACTAGATTAAGTGATAATAAAGAATTTCAAGTTGTTTTCGTTGTTAAGATTAATGATAATATAAGCCATGAGGTTAATGAATCTGGACTAAATGTAGGGGACAAAGTTATTGGAAAAATAAAATGGGAAAGACGCTATAAATTAATGAGATTTCATACTGCTGCTCATTTATTAGATGCTGTTTTTCAGAAAGAAGGTGAAATTTTAATTACTGGAAATGAACTTAATCCAGAAAAATCCAGGATAGATTTTAATTTAAAAGAATTTAGCAAAGAAAAAGTTCAAAGTTATATAGATAAAGCTAATGAGATAATTCAAAAAGATTTAGAAGTAAAAAATTATTTCTTAAAGAGAGAAGATGCTTTAAAAATACCAGGAATAATTAAATTGGCTAAAGCAGCACCCCCTGATTTAGATATATTAAGAATTACTGAAATTCCTAACATAGACATTCAAGCTGATGGGGGCACACATGTTAAATCTTTAAAAGAAATTGGTAAAATTATTTTACTTGGAATAGATAATAAAGGCAAAGATAGGAAAAGAATCTATTTTGATGTGGTTTAAATTTGGTATTTATATGAACATTTTTTTGTATTATCAAGGCGCGGCAACCCTTAAAATTAAATGATATTAATGGTAAATCACTTATTTCATAATTGCCAAAGTCTACTTCTTTGTAATATAAAATATTTTTTTATTAATGTTTTTGTAATTGGCCAACTATTTTCTATATGTGAAAAATTATTGTACATTAAAATATTTCCTCAAATTCTTCTTCCTTAATTTATCTGTTCTCATATTAAAACTTAAAATCAAAAATTATATAAGTTTAACTTGGTTATTTAATAACATTTAAATATTAAACTTTATAATTAATATTATGAAAATTTTAACATATTTTATCATCTTCTTATTAATGTTTCAATTAGCTAATGCTATAGATTTTAAGCAAGAATTTTATTTAGAAGACAAAGAAAGTAAGGTTATAATTAATATAAATTATGAAAATGAAACTAATTTTAATTTTTATCTAGATTTGCCAAAAGATGTTAAAATTATTAAAGTTTATTTTGATGATAAAGAAAGAAAATTTAATATCAGGGAGGCGGAATTAAATAATTTTGCTAATATATTCGGAAAAGCAATTAAAGTTAAAATTGAATATGATTCAAAAGACTATATCGAGCATTCATCAAAATATTATTTTACAGCTGAAGTTGTTCCTGTTTTAGATGGTAATTTAGAAGTTAAGGTTATTCTGCCGGAAGGGGCAACATTAGACAAGCCCTATACTGGTCAAGGTTCAAGTTCAATTTACCCTAAACCAAATAAATTGGAAAGTAATGGTAAAAATTTGATTATTACATGGCAAGAAGAATCAAAAAGCTATGAGCCATTTTCATTATTTTTAGTTTATAATTATTCAACATTTAATTATTATATCATTTTAATTTCATTATTTTTAGTTGCTTTAATTGCATTTTTTGTTTTTAAAACAGTTAAAAAAAGAAATTTTAAAATTAAAAAAGTTAAAGTTGAAAATGTCGAGAAACATTTGAAAGAAGATGAAAAACTAATCGTAAGTATATTAAAACAAAAAAAAGGCTCTTGTACCCAATCTACTTTATTAACCTTAACAAATATGAGCAAGGCTTCTTTATCTAGATTGTTGCAGGAATTAGAGCAAAGAAATATTATAAGAAAGGAACAGCAAGGCAATAAAAATTTGATTATATTAATGAGAAGATAATTATTTTCTTTTATATTTCCCAATTAAAACAGTTTCATCAATCTTATGTTTTTCAACATCTAAAGAATATAGCTTAAAGAAATATCTATGTGTCCCAGAAGGGGGGCAAGGTCCGCCATAACATCATAGCCATTATATTTAGAGACATTTGTTTCTACATAAGGTGCTTCTTCTTTACATCCAATTAAAGATGCAAGTGAAAGTGCTACCATGTAAGGTAATCTTTTTATTGTTTTCATTTTGTTTTAACCTCCTTTGAAGTTAAAATTAGTAAGATTAACTTATTTATAAATCTTTCTATTTGTTACCACTATTAAATGATATATTATAATAAATAACCCGATTGGAACATTTTGGAACAAAAATAAGCTTAAATTAAGCTTTATTTTTAAAAATAAGCCCTTGTTTCATCAATAAAATATATATCCTAGTTTAGTTTTATAATTATTGAAGTTTTTAATAGAAAAGCTTTAAAGAGTATAAAAATAGATAAACATTAGGAGGCTAAAATGAAACAACTAATAACATTAAGTGTAATATTATTGTTCTTATTTAGTTTAATCCCTGTTTATGCACAGGAAGAAGCTAGCTTAGAGCAAGATAATGAATTAGAATTAGAAGAAACAATTCCAGTAGAAGAAGATGTTGGAATAACCCCAGATAAAACTGGTTATGGATTAAAGATAGCATTAGAAAGAGTTAGATTAGCTTTAGCATTTAATAAACAAAAGAAAGCAGAATTAGCATTAAAATTAGCTGAAAAAAGGATTGAAGAAGCTAAATTAATGGCTAAAAAAAATAAATTAGAGGCTTTAGTTAGAGCAAAAGAAGAACACAAAAAATTAATTGAAAAGGCAAAATCTAATTTAGAAGTTTCTGGTGAAGATGAACAAGATTTAGAGAAACAAGCTGAATTAGAAAATAATTTAGAGGAGCAGGAAAATAAATTAGAGGACTTAGAAAATATTGTTCTTATAAAGGCTAAAGGTCTAA
The DNA here is from genome assembly GCA_964366235.1 of Candidatus Woesearchaeota archaeon. Taxonomy (GTDB): domain Archaea; phylum Nanobdellota; class Nanobdellia; order SCGC-AAA011-G17; family GW2011-AR20; genus GW2011-AR20. The sequence goes on along the minus strand of CAYITI010000035.1, from coordinate 450 downwards.
ATGAAGAACAAAAGCAGAAATTATTTGAACTAATTGAATCATTTAAAAGCGAAACTTCTGATGTAAAGTTTAAGGTTTCTGAAAATAAAAAAGAATTAAGGACAAGGCTAAAAGCCAAAGGATTAGATGAAGATAAACTTGAAGAAATTGAAGAAAGGACATTTAAACTAGACGAAAGAGCCGAGAAATTTGCAACACATCAAGTAAATCAAGCTGAAAAAATGTTTAATTTAGCTTCTAGATTAATTGAAAAAGCTCAAACAAAGAAAGATGAAAACTTAACAGATAAAGATGAAAGTGAATTAGAAGAAAATGAAACAGAAGAAGATGATCTTGAAGACGAAGTTGAAGAAAAAGCATTTGAAATTCGTTCAGAAACTTTAGAATTGCATGCAAAAGCTGAAGCAAAATTTATTGAAGCTAAAGAAGCTTTAAGTATCCAAGTATAAA
>CAYITI010000034.1:4002-6289 GCA_964366235.1 Candidatus Woesearchaeota archaeon | reverse complement strand
ATTTGATAGTAAAGCATAAATTAGTAAAAACACCAAACCAAGCTCGTCAATTAATTGTTCACGGCCATATTGCAGTAGGCGGACAAAAAATTACAGTTCCGAGTTATTTAGTAAGTTTAGAAGAAGAAAGTAAAATTGGATTTTTACAAAATTCTTCATTTAATAATCCAGAGCATCCGGAAATAATATTGATAAAACAAGCCTCAAGTGATATAAAAGAGCAAGAAGAAAAAGAAGTTATAGATACTAAAAGAGCTAAAGAAACAAAAAAATAAGAAAGAATGAACCAAGATAAATTAAAATGGGGAATAGCGCATATTTATGCCAGCTATAATAACAGCATTATTCATGTTACTGATTTGACTGGAAGTGAAACATTAGGAAAATCATCCGGCGGGCAGATTACAAAAGTTCATAGATTAGAAGGAAGCCCGACAGCAGCAATGTCTGCCGCAAAAAAAGCAGGAGAACAAGCAAGAGAACATGGAATAAATGCTTTGCATATTAAAGTTAGAGCTCCTGGCGGGCATGAAGGTCCGCATAATTTAGGCCCGGGAGCACAAGCTGCAATTAGAACTTTTTCTAGAGAAGGTTTTAAAATTGGAAATATCGAGGATGTAACTCCAATTCCACATGGTGGTTGCCGTCCTTCGCACTTTAGGAGAGGAAGGAGGGTGTAGATTATAACCCTAAATTTTAATTTTAATTAATTCTTTTATTACTTATATTAACATTACAAAAATCGAGAAACAAAAACCTTTAAAAACATATAACTTTGTTCATTTTATTAAAATAAAATGGAAGTTAAAATTCTTAATAAATCAGAAAATAAATTAATTTTTATCATAAAGGGAATTAATCCGGCTTTAGCAAATACATTAAGAAGATTGATGACTGCGGAAGTTCCGACATTAGCAATTGATGTAGTTGAATTTACAAAGAATAATTCTGCATTATATGATGAAATAATTGCCCATAGACTTGGTTTACTTCCATTAAAAACCGATTTAAAAAGTTATAACTTAAAAGATGAATGTAAATGCAAAGGAAATGGATGCGCTATGTGCGAATTAAAATTAGTTTTAAAAGTTGACGGTCCTGGAATGGTTTATGCTTCTAATTTAAAAAGCACAGATCCTAAAGTTGCTCCAGCGTACCCGGAAATGCCAATTGTAGAATTAACAAAAAAACAAAGTTTAGAGTTAACAGCAACTGCAATTTTAGGTAAAGGCAGAATACATGCTAAATTTTCACCTGCATTAATCTATTATTATGGTTATCCAATATTTAACGTTAAAGATAAATCTAAATTAAAAAAAGTTGCAGAAGAATTAAAAGATGTTTTAACCTTAAAGGGAGATAATATCCTTATCAATGATTTTAGAAAATGGAATGAACATTATGAAGAGATTTTAGAAATTAATAATATTGAAGTAAAAAATAGCGAAGAAGATTTTGTTTTCTTTGCTGAATCATGGGGGCAGCTAAAACCAGAGGAAATTGTAAAAAAATCATTAGAAATATTTGATGAAAAATTAGATGAATTTAGTGAAAAACTAAAAAAAGCAAAATAATTTAAATATTAATTCTTGATTTTCCTGCAAGTGGGAGTACCAAAGTGGTCAAATGGGTATGAAATTCCTTTAAAGAATTTACAAAGCTAAGGACCATATGGCTTAGTGCCTTCGCAGGTTCGAATCCTGTCTCCCACATAAGTTTTGTTGTATTTTAATAGTAGTTACAAAATAGAAAGGTTTATAAAGGGGTTAATATTGATAATTTTGAGGTAAATTAAAATGTTACATGCTAAAAAACAAAAGTATGATTTAGAAGAATTAATCTCTATGTTAAGCAGCGAGAATGCTAAATCAAAAGTTATAGTTAGAGCTGTAGAAAAAGGTATTGTTTCTGATCCAAAAAGTGTAAATAGAACAATTAAATTTTATGAGAAAGCACAAAGGTTTGGTGATGCTGCTAGATTAGCTGAAAAAAAAGGAGATACAGAAAGAGCAATTCAATTTTATGAGAAAGCACAAAGGTTTGGTGATGCTGCTAGATTAGCTGAAGAAAAAGGATATACAGAAAGAGCAATTCAATTTTATGAGAAAGCACAAAGGTTTGGTGATGCTGCTAGATTAGCTGAAAAAAAAGGAGATACAGAAAGAGCAATTCAATTTTATGAGAAAGCACAAAGGTTTGGTGATGCTGCTAGATTAGCTGAAGAAAAAGGATATACAGAAAGAGCAATTCAATTTTATGAGAAAGCACAAAGGTTTGGTGATGCTGC
>CAYITI010000034.1:0-3902 GCA_964366235.1 Candidatus Woesearchaeota archaeon | reverse complement strand
AAGGTTTGGTGATGCTGCTAGATTAGCTGAAGAAAAAGGATATACAGAAAGAGCAGATAAGTATAGAACGCTAGCAGATTTATTAGAATAAAATATAAAATATCTTATTCAGACTTAGAACATTTTATGGTGAAGCGTGCCCCCCACATTTACCCTTTATTCTATAAAAAAATTATGTAGAGGGTAAGATTTAATGATAATTTAGCAAACTGCTATATTAATTAATTTTTAAATAAGCATTAACAAATTTATTTTTAAATTTGCTTTTTTCTTGATTAATCATTTTATCTATAAATAAATCAAGATCATTAATGAATTTTTCTGCTATTTTTATAGATTCTAAGGCTTGACCTTTGTTTATCGTAAATGTTGTATAATATTACTTATTACCCCACATAAATCAAAAACTTTAATTACTAATTATCTTTATAAATTTTAATGACAGATTTAGAAGATAAAGAAAAGATAGGATTTTTAAAAAGATTATACCAAAAACTTTTAGAATTGAAGAAGATAGCAGAAGAAAGTCTTCAAAAATTTATTAATAATGAAGAATTAAATAAAATAAATGAAGAGCTTAGTAAGTATTATATCTTGGTTTTCGGTAAAAAATACACAGATGAACAATCTATATTATATGATAGAGCAAGAAATCATTTTCTATGGGCCACATCCATTGATTTAAATAAAGAATTAAGAGAACATTATCTAAGAGAAGGAGATAAATTATTTAAAAAAATTAAAAGACCATAAAGCTTTTAAATTGCCTATTAAAAGGATTAGATAATGAGTAAAAGAACAGGCCCAACAACACTTGAATTAAGAAATTTGATTTTTGAATTGAAAAAATTAGCTAGTAAACAAAAAATTAAATTATGGAAAAGAATTGCAGAAGATTTAGAGAAGCCGACTAGAATAAGACGAGAAGTTAATTTATACAAAATTAATAAATATACAAGAAAAGATGAAATTGCTTTAGTCCCCGGAAAAGTTTTAAGTATGGGAAACTTAGACAAAAAAATCACCATAGCAGCTTATAAATTTTCAAAGCAAGCAGAAGAAAAAATAAATAAAATTGGAAAAGCTATTTCAATAAAAGAATTAATAAAGGAAAATCCCAAAGGAAGAAAAATAAGGATTATTGGTTAAGATGATAATTAATGCTGAAAATTTAATTTTGGGGAGATTAGCCACCTATGCTGCCAAGCAAGTTTTATTAGGAGAGGAAGTAATTGTTGTAAATTGCGAAAAAGCAATTATAACCGGAAATAGAAAATTTATTATCAACAAATTTTTAGAAAAAATTCAAAGAGGGAATCCTTTTAAGGGCCCATTTTATCCCCGCAGATCTGATATGATTGTTAGAAGAGCGATTCGTGGAATGCTGCCAAGAAAAAAACCTCGCGGAAGATTAGCTTATAAAAATGTTATATGTTATTTAGGAATTCCAGAAAGTTTAAAAAATGAAAAAATTATTACTTTAGAAAATGCAAGCATTAATAAATTAAAAACTTTAAAATATCTGCAATTGAAAGAAATTTCAAGAATATTGGGGAAAAATTCAGAATAAGATGACAAAAAAATTAATTCATGTTTCGGGCAAAAGAAAAAAAGCTATTGCTAGAGCAACGATAAAGCCAGGCAAAGGACAAATCAGGATTAATAAAAGATTATTGCAGTTATATTATCCTATGTTGTCAAGAATGAGAATAATGGAGCCTTTATTAATTGCTGGAGATGATGTTATAAAAAAAATAAGGATAGATGTTGATGTTAAAGGGGGGGGTTTAAATGGGCAGGCAGAAGCAGCAAGATTGGCAATTGCCAGAAGTTTAGCCCAATTTACAGGCAATAAACAATTAGAAAAAGATTTTTTAAGCTATGACAGGCATTTGTTAGTTGCTGATGTCAGGCAAAGAGAAAGCAGAAAACCAAACACTCATCAAAAAGCAAGGGCAAAAGTCCAAAAAAGTTACAGATAAAAAGGAAGAAAAAATGATTATACCAATTCGTTGTATCAGCTGCGGTAAACCAGTAGCGCATTTGTGGCAATCTTACAAAGATAGAACTGCAAAAAATGAAAGTCCAAAAAAAGTAATGGATGACTTAGGATTGGAAAGATATTGCTGTAGGGCATTATTTCTAGGACATGTTGATCTATTGCAATACATAGCAGAATTTAAAAAAGATTAGTAATTTAATAAAGAACTGTTTAGCATTTCGTTTGCTTTTTTTAAAACATTTTTAGAAGTTTTAAATGTTAATTTCTTTAAAGTTTCTTTATAATCTAACCATTCATAATTAAAATGCTCATAGCTTAATTTAATCTCTTTATTTTTCGTCTCTGCTAATAAATAAACAACTTCTTTGCTTATTAATTCTCCTTCATTTTTGTAAAAGAAATGTATTTTTTCTTTAAAACCAGAAATAAATTTTAAATCTGCAATTCCGGTTTCTTCTTTTATTTCTCTAATTGCTGCATCTTTTTCATTTTCATTTTCCTCAATTAAGCCCCGAGGAAAATCCCAATGGCCAAGTCCATATTGTAATAATAAATATTTAATTTCTTTATCTTTAATAAAGATTATTGCACCGGAAGAAATAACCTTTTTCATAACTTAAGAGAATTAACTTTATATATAAGATTTATTCTTTTATATTATGAGAGATGATGATTGGCTTAAAAAAAGATTACTAGAAATTTGGCAATTAAGATTTATTGATATTCCCATGTTAAATGAAGTTAAAATTAGATTCAAGGGAAAATGGAAGACAAAATTTGGCCATATAAAAATGAAAAATAATATTACAGAGATTGTTATTAATTCTTTATTTAAGCATGAAGATGTCCCTCAATATATTGTTGATTTAACAATTGCACATGAATTAATACATTATGCTCATGGTTTTCAAAGTCCTTTAGAAAAAAAATTTAATTATCCTCATCAAGGAGGAATTGTTAAAAAAGAATTAAAGAAACGCGGTTTTAGGGACACATTGTTATTAGAGAGAAAAATTTTCAGAAAAGAATGGCCTGATATTTATAAGAAAATAAAGACTAATTGATATCATCTCTTTAAAAATCTCATATACTTTTTGCAATTAAAACAATAATAAATAACTCGAGATTTATGTATTCTAACACGGGAATTTTTTCCAGGAACTAAATAAGAATAACAATGTCTGCAAAATTTTCTTTTCAAATTTTTAGGAATTTTTAAATTAACTTGCATTGCAGTTTTTCTAGCTAATTTAATATACCTATTTGCTAATTCTTCATTTTTATTGAAAATTATCTTAGCTTGATTAAATAAATTATTTACAACTTGCAATGCTTCTTTTTTTAATTTAGGTTTATTTTTTTTCATAAAATTATTCTCATTATCAAGTTTTTAAAATCTTCTTATATTGCTAAAATAAAAAAACTTGAATATAATCAATATCATTTAATTAAGATGCAGATGATTCATTAGATGGGTTATTTTCTAAATGCTTTATTGAAGAGTTTAAATAGGGATTCTTCAAAAAATTTATAAAGAACTAATATTACGGCATTGGTTAATAAAATTTAACAGGAATGAAAATATGAAAAGAAGTTCTAGACGATGGAAAAAGAAAGGGCAAATGAGATGGAAATGGCAGCGTAAAAGAATTCGACGTGAAAAAAGGAAAAGAAAAGAAAAGTCTGCCTAAATTAGTAAGATTTAAATATAAGTTATTTTCACTTCACCTTACTTTATTAATATGGAAGATAATTATTTATCTTCTAAATTCTTTAAATTAATGATTACTTAATAAAAATTAAGTAGGATGTATGAACTTTAGCAAGTTGAGATAAGATTCATTTTTATTTTGCAACCTAAATTTCCGTCGATCCTGCGGAAGGTCGCTGCTATTGGAAT
>CAYITI010000033.1:0-6348 GCA_964366235.1 Candidatus Woesearchaeota archaeon | reverse complement strand
AGAAGAATGTCAGATGAACTTGGAATAGATATGGTACACATAGGAAGATAAAAAATTTTTATTTTTTAAATTTCAAAAAAAAGAGGAGGCAATATTAAGAATTTTACGCTTAAGGGCAGAAAGACTTCTTTAACCCCCTTGAATGCCCTTTTCACGGCTAGCATAACCCGCTAGCCTTTTATTTTTTTAAAATATATTTGAATTAATAATATCTAATTTAGTTTTAGAATTAAGTTTCTTGTCTAATAAATAATAATCGCTTTTAATTATTTTAGATTTATTCTTTCTTACACTGATTAATTTAACATTATCTTTAGTTTTAGTTGAGACAAATATTAAAAATAAAATATCATTATAGCAGTCAATTTCTTTAAATTTAGAATATTTTTTAAGCAATTCGCGAAATTTATTGATTTTAGAGGATTTTTTTAAAAATGTTATAGCAATATTATCATTTCTAGAAACTCTTTTAATCTCGATTAAAGCTCTTTCCATATTTTTAAAATTATGAAAAGATGTAACACTTATTATAGTATTAAATGTTTTATCTTTAAAAAATAATTTTTCTGCATTTCCATAAATTAAATTTTTAGAATTACTTTCTTTAATCATTTCTTTACAATTATCTATACCAAAACTCTCGACATTAAAATAATTTGTACTTATTCCTGTGCCACAACCAATATCTAATAAAGGTGGAATAATTTTAATATATTTTCTAATAATTTCTAGTTTTTTAATCTGCTCTTCTTTATGAAGTTCATTGTAAGATTTAGCTAAATACCTGTACATAAAGAGGATTATAAGTTGCCTATTGCAATAAATAATTTTTTATATTTATTTATTAATTTATAACATTCTTCTAATTCTTTAGAACTTAAATTCAATTTATCTTTCAAATTTACGAATTTTACCATTTTTGAACCAATTACTAATTTCTTCGTCACTATAAAAACCCTCTCTTATACCTATTAATATTGCGGCATATTCTGGATCATTCTTAATATTTGTATCAACCTTATTATTCTTTAAAAATGTTAATGTCGTAAATAAGGCAGTTCTTCTGTTTCCGCTTGCAAATGGATGTTTTTGTATAATTCCTTTTAATAAGCCTGCTGCTTTATCATATATACTACCTTCAATATTTTTACAACCTTTTATTGCTTCTTCCAATTTTAAAAAACTTAAAATTTTTGGTTGATCTGCTTTTTTAACTTTTATTTCTTTTAATAATAGTTTATTATAATCAACTATTTTCTCTGCTTCTGGATAAACAATATTTGACATTTAATTTTAATAAAAAATTGTTTTATTTAAATATTTCCTAAAGGTTTTTTAATGTATAAAGCAACATTTAAATATAATATAAATCTAATCTTTTTCATGATATTAAGCAGAGATGAAATTTTAAAAGAAATAAAAAATGGAAATATTAAGATTACTCCTTTCAATAAAAATAATATAGGTCCTGCTTCTATTGATTTGACTTTAGGAAATGAATTCAGAATTTTTACTAAAAATAAAATAGATTTAAAAGATATTGATTACAGAAAAATAACCAAATTAATAAAAAAAGACAAAATAATTATTAAACCTGGACAATTAATTCTTGGCATTACGAAAGAAACAATTAAATTAGCAGAAAATTTAGCTGGAAAAATTGAAGGAAGATCTAGATATGCAAGAGTTGGTTTGCTTGTACATATTAGCTCAAGTTTTGTTCATCCCGGGATTAATAATAAACAAGTTCTAGAAATAAAGAATGATTCAAATAGTGAGATGATACTTTATTCTGGATTAAAAATCTGTCAATTAATTATTAGTGAGGTTAAAGGCAAAGCAAGGTACAATGGAAAGTTCCAAAATCAAGAAAAGTTATGATAATCTCTTTTAAAATTATTATATCAAAACTTGATATGAGATAAACATATTTATCTAAAATTTACAGTTTTAGCAATATGAAATTTACTTGGCATAAAAACACAAATTTTCAACATCTGCGTCTAATAACTCAGGTTTATGGGGTTTGCTTTAATAAAGATGGAAATATTCTTATTTTAAAAGAACCAAACAAAGAGTGGAATCTTCCGGGTGGAACCCCAAAATCAAATGAAACTCCAGTTCAAACTTTAAAGAGAGAATTAGAAGAAGAAGTTGATGTTACTATTAATAAAAACCAAATGATTGGTTACTTCAAAGTTTTGTCAGATAAGTCTACGATTTATCAGATAAGATTTGCCTGTATAATCAAATTGATAAAAGCACAGGGTTTAGACCCTACAAATGGCGCTCTAAATGAAAGAAAATTTGTGGGGCCAGATGAATTTTTTGATTTTGTAAAAATCGAAGATTATCGTCCAATGATTGATGAATCTATTAAATGGTTTAAAAGATATAAATCTAATCTAGAAATTTGCAAGAAATAAGTCCAAATTTCTCCACTTTCATTAAATTTTTGATTAACGTGGTGAAAGGTCAGATATCTCTAAAAGTTAATCCAAAATTTATTATTTATTTTTCAAACTTTCAACAATTTTGCAAGTTTGGCAAATTTCTTGCGAACAAGGTTCATCGCAAATTTTGCAATTATTTATTGGCATAAAATTTTTATAATGTTCCCGTAATAAAGGCAGAATTTCTAAAAAGCTTGTAATTATACTATGTTTTGTTCCCGGATATTTAGACTCAAAATTATTTAATATATCTCTTACATCTCCCCTATAAGACTCTGTGCTATGAGGGCATTCATTAAAATCGGAAGTTAGGCCTTTTAAAAAAGCATAAGTTGCGGTTTCTTTTTCAGTCATTAAATACAATGGCTTAATTCTTTTAATAAATCTTCTATCTTTTACAATTCCAGTTATTGGCCCGAGTCTTGCACTTGTTTCCAAATTTCTCCTAAAGTAATTCATCATAATTGTTTGAGCCTCATCATCTAAGTTATGTCCAGTAACTAATTTATTAAATCCAAGTTCTTTTGATTTTTTATTTAATAAATAACGTCTAAATGGCCCGCACATAGAGCAAGCCTTCATTGTTGTTTTTTTAAGAAAATTATCTAAAGTATTTCCAAATTCATCTTTATAAGAAAAAATATGCAATTTTATTTTATTTTCTTTACAAAATTTCTCAGCTGTTTCTAAAGTTTTATCTCTATATCCTTGAATACCTTCATCTATTGCAATAGCTTCAATCTCAAATCCTCTTGTTTTGTTTTTTAATGTATTTAAGATATTTAGAACAGTTAAGCTGTCTTTTCCTCCAGATAAAGCAACTGCAATTTTATCGTTTTTATCAATTAATTTATAATTCCTAATTGTACTAAAAACTTTTTTCTCAAAGTATCTAATAAAATGCTGCTTACAAAGGGTTATATTATTATTAGTAAGCTTAATTACAGATTTTTCAATACAATTTTTACAAACCATGATTGTATGATGTATGGATAAGATTTTAAATATTAATATTTTTATAAAAGAATGGATCTTTTGATAATGTCATATTGGGAAGCTATTGAATATCTACCAGAAAAGCCGACTTATGCTTTAAGAATTTTTCCAAGTTGGGGTAAGGAGTATAATAAAAAATCGCTAAAAGATTCGCCTTTTTATCTTTTTGTTGTAGAGTATACATTCGATGATTTAGGACCTTCTGATTCTATAAAAGAACGGGACGTTCTTTTTAATAAGAATTTAGCCGAAATGATAATTAATGATCTTGATAAAAATAAACTTGGTATTGAAAACCTTTTAATTCATTGCAATTTAGGAAAAAATAGAAGTCCGGCAGTAGGAATCGCATTAAATGAAATATTCAATCTTGGTCATGATACTAACCTTTTAAAACAAAAATATCCTGGATCAAATAAATATATTTATAAGATTTTAAAAGAAGTTGGTGAATCTAACCACCAGAAATAACACTTAGTAATTTAAGTTCATCTTTATCATTTAAATTTTCTTCAGGTAAGATTAACTCATTATTTTTAACTATTAAAACAGTTTCTGGATTGATATTAAGTATTTTCATTACTTCTTTTGCATTTCTTGCATTAATCTTAGTTGTTTTATTTTCACGTTCAATAAATACATTTACCATAATTAATTATTCTAGTAGAAGATTTATAAAACTTTTCTTAAACTATTTAATGAACTTTCAATTAATTTTTTAATATTTAAATTAGTTTCTTCTTTTTCTATAATCTCAAGATTGCTTCTAGTAGCTGGATGTTTTGGGCCAAGAACATTGCACATTTCAGGACCCTTGCTGATTTCATATGTTTCTATTTTTCTAGCTAATTTGATTATTTGATCTTTATCATAGCATAATAATGGTCTTAAAATAGGCATATTAACAGATTGACTGATAACACTTAAATTAGAAAGTGTTTGTGAGCTTACCTGGCCAAGATTACAGCCATCTAACAAATAATTGCAATTTAATTTTCTAGCTAACTCCTCTGCTACTCTATACATTAATCTTCTTGAGATAATATAATAATTTTTATGTTCGCACTTATTTACAATTTCTTCATGTTCTTTAGAATGATTTATAACATAAAGATTTTTTATTTTAAGTTTTTTTGCTAACTCGATTGATTTTTTTTCAGGAGTATTATTTGTAAAAGGTTCTAAAGAAAAATGTAATGCATATATCTCAAGTTGCTTTTTCATTAAATATATTGCAACCGCTGAATCAAATCCTCCACTTAATAACGCTAAGGCTTTCATTTTCCAATTTGATAAATCTGGTTTGCAATCTTCATGACTTTATCTTCGTCCTTTAAAGTTTTAAAAATAATTTCACCCTGTTTATTGATAATAACTTGTTCATTTTCAACTTCAATTAATAAAGTTACTTTAGCGTCCCTTAATACGCCAAAATTATTTTTTATTTTCTCCAAGTTTAAAGATTTATTTGTTCTTACAGTTAATGTTGCCCCTGTTTTACATAAACTTAATTCAAAATTTTTCTCAGTCATTTTACCTTGACAAAGTTCACAATTCGAATTTTTATTAATTTTAATTTTCTCAAAATTATTATTTTCTAGATTTACTCTTAATAAATTAGTTTCATAATTTTTATTTAATAAGATTTTAATTGCTTCATTGACTTGCAGGCTAGAAATCAATGTAGTTATTGTATTTAAAACTCCAACATCTTCGCATCTTTCAACATTTCCAGTAAATTTGTAAATACAATTAAAACAAGCTTTTCCTGGAATTATATTAAAAATTACCCCTTGATTTTTAATTGCTGCTCCATTTATAAAGGGAATCTTATTCTTATAACAAAATTCATTTATTAAAAACCTGGTTTCTAAATTATCCGTACAATCTAAAACCAAATCTGATTTAATTATATTAATATTTTCTTTACTTAATTTTTTATTATAATTTATTATTTTAATTTCATGATTAACTTTTTCAAGATAATTCTTAGCGGATTCAACTTTACTCTTACCAATATCTTGCTCTGTAAAAATATTTTGTCTTTGTAGATTAGTTAAATCAATCTTGTCATAATCAATTAAGATTAAATTTATTCCAGTTCTAGCTAATAAATTAGATGAGTTAGTCCCTAAAGCACCTAATCCAACAATGGCAACAGTTTTCTTAGTAAGCAAATTTTGTGCTTCTTTTCCAATAAATCTTTCTTGTCTTAAATAACGCATAATTCAAGTTTACAAAATAAGGTTTTTAAATATATTTGTATAACATATATTATGGATATAAACGATTTAATAAATAAGATCATGAGTTATAACAAAAGCTCTAATTTTCAATTGATAAATAAAGCATATGAGTTTGCTGAAAATGCTCATGCTAATCAAAAAAGAGAATCTGGCGAACCCTATATAACTCATTCTTTAAATGTTGCTTTTATATTAGCTGAATTAAAAGTAGATGATACAATAATTATAGCTGCATTATTGCATGATATTCTTGAAGACACAATTATTACAAGAGAAAAACTAGAAAAAGAATTTGGTTCAGAAATAGTTGGTTTAGTAGAAGGTGTTACTAAAATTAGCAAATTAAATATTGTAGATCCAAAAATTAGACAAGCTGAAAGCATGAGGAAGATGTTATTGGCTACAACCCAAGATATTCGAATTATTATAATCAAATTAGCAGATCGTTTACATAACATGAAAACTTTAATGTATTTAAAAGAGGACAAACAAAAAAGAATAGCCCAAGAAACTTTAGAGATTTATGCGCCGATTGCTTACCGTTTAGGATTATTTAATATAAAATGGCAACTTGAAGATCTTGCTTTTAGATATTTAGAGCCGAAAATTTACCAGGAATTTAAAGAAAAAGTTGCAAAAAAAAGATATAAGCG